>JAUXDV010000227.1 GCA_030620735.1 Gammaproteobacteria bacterium | reverse complement strand
GGAAATTTTGGCTTGTTCCACAGATTCATCCTCAAAAGTAATCAGGGTGCCGTCGCCCCCCTCCTCAAAACTGGAGAGTACGCGCAGCGGGACATTATATTTCCCTGCAAATTCGACCGAACGGATCTGCAGCACCTTCGATCCCAGACTGGCCATCTCCAGCATCTCTTCAAAAGTAATGCGATCCAGTTTGCGGGCTTTCGGCTCGATACGCGGATCAGTGGTATAAACACCATCCACATCGGTGAAGATCTGGCACTCATCGGCATGCAGGGCTGCGGCCATGGCAACAGCTGTGGTATCTGATCCACCACGACCTAAAGTTGTAATATTACCCTGCTCATCGACCCCCTGGAATCCGGCGACGACGACAACATGGCCGGCATCCAGATCTGCGCGCACGCGCCGATCATCGATATCACGGATGCGCGCCTTTGAATGCTCGCTGTCAGTGAGTATGCGCACCTGCCCTCCCGTATAGGAACGCGCTTTAATACCCGTGTGATGCAGCGCCATGGAGAGCAGCGCAATGGTAACCTGCTCACCGGTTGTGAGCAGGACATCCAGCTCACGTACGCTTGGCGAATGAGTAATCTCGCTGGCAAGCGTCAACAGACGGTTGGTCTCACCGGACATGGCGGAGACCACAACGACAACCTGGTCGCCACGCTCGACATACCCCTTGATCTTTCCGGCAACCGCGTGGATGCGCTCAGTCGTACCAACCGAAGTGCCGCCAAATTTTTGAACAATCAGTGCCATAGTCTTTTGTTTTATTATCGTGCCGCCTGCTCGGCAACCCAGTCTTCCACCAACTGCAGCGCCTGCGGAACACCATCCGGGTTACTGCCGCCGGCCTGCGCCATGTCGGGACGCCCGCCGCCTTTTCCGCCGACCTTCTCTGCGGCAGCCTTGACAAGGTCGCCTGCCTTGAACCTGTCCGTAATATCCCTGGTGACACCGGCGATCAGAGTCACCTTGTCGTTATTGACTGCAATCAGCAGGATGACGGCACTGCCAAGTTTGTTTTTCAACTGATCCAGAGTGTTGCGCAGGCTCTTGGCGTCTGCGCCATCAAGTTTTGCAGCGAGTACTTTTACACCGGCAATTTCAACAGCCTGTGAAGCGAGATCCGATCCGGCAGAGACGGCAAGCTGCGACTTGAGCTTCTCCAGCTCCTTTTCCAATTCACGATTGCCGTTGAGCAGCTGCTGCACTCTGGAAGTGATATCATCCCTGCCTGTCTTCAGCATATCGGCTAGATCCAGCATCTGGTTCTGCTCTTCTTCGATCAGCTCGACAGCCCTGGAGCCGGTGACTGCCTCGATGCGGCGCACTCCTGACGCGATACCTGTTTCGTTGGTGATCCTGAAAAGACCGATATCGCCGGCAGCATTTACATGCGTACCGCCGCACAGCTCCACGGAGAAATCCCCCAGGCGCAGCACACGCACATCATCGGCATATTTTTCCCCGAACAACGCCATCGCGCCCGAAGCTTTTGCGTCATCGAGCGACATAACTTCCGTTTGGGCAGGATTATTGGCCCGAATCTGAGCATTGACAAGCTGTTCGACGCGCTGCAATTGCGCTCGCTTCAGTGGTCCAAAGTGGGAGAAGTCGAATCGCAGCCGCTCTGCATTCACCAGCGATCCTTTTTGCTGCACATGGTCACCCAGGATCTGCCGCAATGCCGCATGCATCAAATGCGTTGCCGAGTGGTTCAGCTCTGTCGCTATGCGCAACTCCCGGTTGACATGCGCATCGACACTGTCGCCGACATGCAGTTCGCCACTCTCGATATGTCCAATATGGCCAAACACATCACCGCCCTGCTTGCGCGTATCTGCAACCAGGAATACCCCGCCCTGCTCAGCAATCAGGATGCCCCGGTCACCGACCTGGCCACCTGACTCGGCATAGAACGGGGTGCTGTCGAGAATCACGATACCCGGCTCACCCGCGCCTAACTGATCGACGGATTCACCCTCTTTATAGAGCGCAGCGACGTTGCTCTGCTGTTGTAACTGCTCATAACCCGTGAAGCTGGTATGACCCTCCAGGGCGACTTGAAAACTCTGATCAGCTGCGAAATTACTTGCTGCACGCGCGCGTTCACGCTGCTGCTCCATGGCTGTCTCAAAGCCGGCCATATCGATTTCAAGATCGCGTTCACGTGCAATATCAGCAGTCAGATCAGCAGGAAATCCATAGGTGTCATAGAGACGAAATACCACCTCGCCGGGAATGCTTGTATTGTCCAGTTCAGCAATCTCCTCATCGAGGATCTTCATACCCTGTTCGAGGGTCTCTGCAAAACGCAGCTCTTCGACCTTGAGAATTTTTTTGACCTGCGAGCTGGCCCTGCGCAGCTCCGGGTAGGCCTCGCCCATTACCTCATCGAGCGCATCCACCAGCGTATAAAAAAACGGCTGCTTCTGTCCCAGCTGATAGCCATGTCGAATGGCGCGGCGAATAATCCGCCGCAGCA
This sequence comes from Gammaproteobacteria bacterium, assembly GCA_030620735.1. Classification (GTDB taxonomy): domain Bacteria; phylum Pseudomonadota; class Gammaproteobacteria; order Chromatiales; family Chromatiaceae; genus Sva-25. The sequence goes on along the minus strand of JAUXDV010000227.1, from coordinate 1,127 downwards.
CATAGCCCCGTCCTTCATTGGAGGGCAGCACTCCATCGACGATGAGAAAGGCTGTGGAGCGGATGTGGTCGGCAATCACACGCAGTGATTTAGCCTCGATGTCATCAACAACTGTGGCATCGGCAGCTGCTGCAATCAGATGCTGGAACAGGTCGATTTCGTAGTTGGAGTGCACGTTCTGCATTACTGCAGCCAGACGTTCAAGCCCCATGCCTGTATCAACGGATGGTTTCGGCAGTGGTGTCAGATTCCCGTCTGCGTCCCTGTCGTACTGCATGAACACCAGGTTCCAGATCTCGATGTAGCGATCACCATCTTCTTCAGGCGTCCCCGGAGGACCGCCCCAAATCTCTTCACCGTGATCGTAAAATATTTCGGTGCAGGGACCGCAGGGGCCGGTATCGCCCATCGACCAGAAGTTGTCCTTCTCACCGCAGCGAGAAAGTCGCTGCGGATCGACGCCGATCTCATTGATCCAGATATCCGCTGCCTCGTCGTCCTCTGTATAGACGGTAACCCACAGTTTTTCCGCAGGAAGCGCCAATGTTTGTGTGAGGAATTCCCATGCATAGTGAATCGCTTCACTCTTGAAATAGTCTCCAAAGCTGAAGTTCCCCAGCATCTCGAAGAATGTGTGGTGGCGAGCGGTGTAACCCACATTTTCCAGGTCATTATGTTTACCGCCGGCGCGCACACAGCGTTGCGAGCTGGTGGCTTTAGTATAGGAACGTTTATCACGACCGATAAAAACATCCTTGAATTGCACCATACCTGCATTGACAAACAGCAGTGTGGGGTCATCGTGCGGAACCAGCGAACTGGAGTCGACGACCTGGTGTCCCTTGTCGGCAAAATAATCAAGAAATGCCTGTCGTATTTCAGCGCTACTCTTCATGCGATGTGCAAGTAGAAATTCAGGAAAAGGAGCATATTATGCGGGATATGCGCACATGTCACGCATGGAGTGAAAAAATGAATGGAAAAGTCAGCTTTTTGTTGGTTTTTAATGCGTTCTCCGCAACTTGAGTTACAGATCAGAACAGTTGGCAGTTGGCAGTTGGCAGTTGGCAGTTGGCAGTTGGCAGTTGGCAGTTGGCAGTTGGCAGTTGGCAGTTGGCAGTTGGCAG
>JAUXDV010000156.1 GCA_030620735.1 Gammaproteobacteria bacterium | reverse complement strand
CCCTGTTTTTTTCTTCTTGTTCTTGCGAAGACAGTGGGAACCGCAGCCATGGCAGCTACAGCTGCCGTTCCAATCAGAAACTCTCTGCGGTAAATGAGAGGTGACGGATCTTTTTGTTTGTTACTCATAGACTTACTACATATTTGTCAAGAAGTGCCTTATACCATAGCAGGCAGAGTGATGAAAATCAAGGGTATTTCGATGAATATTTTCAATGAAGCAGGTCTTGCAATATTGAAAATTCAATCAAGATATGGAGAAAAAAGCTGCTTGCGAGGTCAGATATTGTTGAATTATTGGTAACTGTTCAGCACGTGTGAGATTGTCCTCAGCACTCAGTCCTCGACCCTCAATCCTAGCCCCATCATCCCCGCTTGGAGGTTTTCGCCTGGACCAGACGCTTGTCACGACGGTAAATATCGTCGTAAAAATAGATCTGGTTGTCATCAGCCCACGCCGTCATATAGAGAAGATAAACCGGAAGACTCTGCTCCAGGTTGATATGCCGGTTTTTGCCTGAATCTGCAACCAGCGCACTAAACTCGTCCGGACTCCTGTCGCCCAGAAGAACGGCCCCCAACTCCGCGGGCTTCTCGATTCTGACACAGCCATGACTGTGAGCCCGGAAATCCTTCTTGAACAACCTTCTGCTCTGGGTATCATGCAGATAGACGCCATGTTTGTTCGGAAAAATAAATTTCACCGTCCCCAGCGCACCACCGGCGCCGCTGGACTCCACCACCCGGTAAGGCGCGCGATTACTCCTGCTGTACTGTCCCCAGTTGACGCTGTATGGATCGATGACATTGCCGGCCCGATCCATTACCTTGTAGCCTTTTTTCTTGAAATACCCGGGATTACGGCTTGCTTTGGGCGCCATCTCTGCAGAGACAATGGAACTTGGGACATTCCAGTTTGGATTGAGCACCATATACTTCATATCTGTCGAAAAGCTTGGTGTTTGATGATTCGCCCTGGTCTTGCCGACGACTGTGCGCATGGTCAGCTTGTCTTCGCCATTCTCTCTGTACCAGAGGCGATAAGCGGGAATATTGACAACAATGTAGCGCTCGCCAAGATTTTCCGGCGCCCAGCGCCAGCGCTCCAGAGATGCAATAATCTGGCGAATTCTGTCTTTAACAGGAACTGCCAGCGCCTGTCGCGTACGCGCACCGATCACGCCGTCATCATTCAATCCATGACGGCGCTGAAAGCCCTCGACTGCAAGCTTCAAATGATCGTCAAAAAACGCAGGCTGTGCAGCAGACAGATCTGCACCGTCAGTTGCTGCCAGACGCGCGCGCAGAGCGAGAATTTCGTCTCCGCTCATAGCCGGTTTCAAACCGCGTCCTTCGGCAGGAAATGCTGGCCAGCCACCGGAATTGGCAATTGCTGTGTAATCGCGCAACTCCCTGCGCAGATTTTTATAAAAAGAGTGGCCGGGAGACGCCTGTTTCATGAAGCGTGGAACAGCCCGTTCAGTAACCGCAAGCGCCATGCCCTCTGCAAGACCAACCCTGGCGCCACCGCTCATTTTCCAACGCGGGTCGACATTGCGGGGGCGATACTGGCCATCCCGCACATGAGAGACATAGTGTAGAACGTTATCGGTCAATAGCAGATCGAACAGCGTAAGATCTCCATCCTGCTGCGCCTGAAAAATCTCCTCGATATGATATTCGTGAGGGTTCAGACCTTGCGAGTCTGCCCCGGAGAGGATTTGAATCGCTGCACTGGCATCTCTGCTGATACGCCCTTTGCGATGCCAAACCGGTTCACCTGCGTTGGCTTCATACACCTGCTGGAGCCACTCTCCCTTCGATGCAGCGCGATAATGTCCTAGAGCGGCAGCAACCGGCTCATCAAACATCGGGCTATTTCCCAACGAGGAGACAGGTGGATAGAGAGGTTCGGCTGCGTCAGGAAAACGATATGGCTTGGGTGCAGTGTCTGATACTTTAGGTCTGGCGCGCTTTGGAGCCTGCTGCCGAACCACCGGAGCAGCAACCGGTTTTGCGATAATCTTTTTTGGCTGTGGTTTTGGTTTCTGGCGGGTGACAAAGATATCACCATACTCACTATCCTCCCAGCCCGCCAACAACGGTGAAGCAGTGAATAGCGCGCAACAAAGTGCGGCCGCCAATGCAGCTGTTAAATACCGGCTGCGACCAATAACAGCTCTGTTATATGTATAACGCATAAAAAACCCCTGGTTGTCCGAGCATCACTTATCCCCGCTTGGGGGTTCTTGCCTGAACCATAATACGGTCACGGCGGTAGAGGTCTTCATAGAAATAGATCCGGCCCGCATCAGCCCATGCCGTCATATAGAGCGTATAAACGGCGATGCCCTCCTGCACCTGGATACGCCGATCATCTTCAGACTCTTCCACCAGGGAATTGAAAAAACGCGTATTGTTCTTGCCTAAAAGAGCCGCTCCCAGTTCCCGTGGTTTCTCGACCCTGACACAGCCATGACTGTATGCCCGAAACTCATCCTTGAACAGCTGTTTACTCGAAGTGTCATGCAGCGCGACGCCATACTGATTCGGAAAAATAAACTTCACCACACCCAGGGATCCGTCAGCGCCCCTCGCCTGCACCACCTTGTAGGGAGCAGGATTACTCTTGCTGTACTGCCCCCAGTTCACGCTTGAAGGGTCAATCTCGTTGCCGGCCTCATCGCTCACCTTGTAACCATTATCCTGGAAAAACTTCGGCCAACGGTGTGCCTTGGGAGCCATCTCTTCTGAGACAATGGTGTTCGGCACATTCCAGTTTGGGTTGAGCACCATGTAATCCAAATCGTTTGTAAATGTTGGCGTCTGCCAATCCGGTTTTCCCTTGCCGACAATGACTCGCATGGTCAATTTGCTGGATCCGTTTTTCCAGTAATAGAGACGAAACGCAGGTATATTTACGATGATAGCCTGTTTGCCAAGAGCGTCCGGCAGCCAGCGCCAACGCTCCATGGATGCGGCAATCTGTAAAATTCTTTTTTTGACCGGAACTGCGAGCGCCTGTCGCGTACGCCCGCCGATCACACCGTCATCGTTCAAGCCGTGACGCTGCTGAAAGCTCACGACCGCCTGTTTCAGTTGATTATCAAAACGCGAGGGTTGAGGTGCGTAGAGATCGGCCCCATCGGTGACCGCCAGACGTGCGCGCAACGCCTTGACCTGGCTGCTGCTGGCCCCGGGTTTCAATCCACCCCCTCTGAGAGGAAATGAGGGCCAACCACCGGATTGCACAATATTGATGTAGTCATAGAGGTGGCGGGCAAGGCTGCGGTAGACGGAATGCCGCGGTTCAACCTTCTTCATGAGACGAGAGACACTCTTTGATTTGAGCGCCTTCACCATGCTTTCCACCAGGTCGGCGCCTGCGCCGACCTTGATCAACCACATCGAATCAACATCAAGAGGCTTATACTGACCGTCCCGCAGATGAGAGATGTAGCGCAACGTATTATCCGTTAACAGCAGGTCAAAAAGCGTCATATCCCCCTGTTGCTGTGCTTGTAATATCTCCTCGACGTGATACTCGGCCGGATTCAAACCCTGCAGACTGGCCTTAGAGAGGATTTGAATCGCTGCATTGGCATCCTTGGTAGCTTTACCCTTACGCGACCATGTTTTTTTATGGCGGTTCCCCTTGTAGACGCGCTTAAGCTTCTCCTTGTTAGAAGCCGAACGGTAATGTTCAAGAGCCCCCTTGATCGACTCATTTTTCATTGAGCGATTGCCAAGCGGACGGACCCGCGGATAGAGAGATGCGATGGAAAATGCACCCTGGTATGCGGTGGTGTTGGGACGCCGATTCGGCCTGGGCTGAGTGCCTGGAATTGGAGTATCAACAGCGCGTGCAGAGTGCCGCTGAACAACCGGAGCGCCAGAAGATGTGACCACATTACTGGCAACTCTCCGGGTCTTTGGCTTTGGGTTTGCTGTTGCTTGCGGCTGAGAAGCAAAAATATCGCCATACTCAGCATCCCCCCAACCTGCATGCAGCGGTAAAGAGATGAATAGCGCACAACCAAGTGCAACAGCCAGTGCTGCTGTTAAATGCCTGAGACGGCCACGAACAACATCGCGATGATTACGACGCATAAAAACTCCGAGTTTCCCAACTCTATATAACTATAATTATTTGAGGAGTATAACAAATCCAATGATAAGTTCTCAATAACTCCGTGCATGATCGCGGTCAGAAGACACGGGGCCTCACTCCTCAACTCTCTCTCCGCTGTCCGACGGCAAGGATTATCATTGCAAGTCCAGCAGATGCGGCAAAAATCAGGAATGTGGTTGTGGCTCCGCTTGAATCCCATAGAAAACCGCTGCTGAGACTGCCGAGAGTACCCCCGACGCCAAAACTGACGCTGCTGTAGAGCGCCTGCCCCCTGCCCTGCAGATGTTGAGGGAATTTGTGATGCACAAAATCAATAGCGACTGAATGAAAAGCGCCAAAAGTGGCTGCATGCAGCAGTTGGGAAAAGATCAGCACCAGCAGATAATCACTGAACAGGGCAATCAAAACCCATCGCAATGCCGCCAGAAACAGACACCATAGCAGCAGGTTTTTTGAGCTGAAAGCCTGCAGCAGTTTATGCATGAAAAAGATATAAACAGCAACCTCTGCTCCAACACCAATCGCCCACAATCCGCCAATGACACTCTTGGAATAACCTTCACCCTCGAGATAGATCGAGAAGAAAGTGTAGTAGGCGCCATGACTGAACTGCATCAACAGGCAGATGGCGAAAAACGACAGCACAGCCGATTGCAGCAGTATCCCGGACAATGAAGCTGTAGAGTCATGCTCATTCTGCTGTTGCTGCTCCGGGATAAACAGTGTCGACAGCCAGATCCCGGCATAGATCAGCGCCAGCACAGGCAGGATGATCGCTACTCCCCAGCGATCTACCATAAATCCCAGCAACACCACCATCAGCATAAAGCCGATCGACCCCCACACCCGTATGCGACTGTAGAGGGGCGTGTTGCTGCCGAGAAAGCGCAGTGTAGTCACTTCGATCTGCGGCAGCACCGCATTCCAGAAGAAGCTGAACAGCGCCATGGCGAGTGCAAGCCCTGCGTAGTCGGTAAGCCAGAAAACCAGCAGGAAAGTACAAAAAGAGAGAAATGCGCCGCTGCGCACCAGCCGCAT
>JAUXDV010000011.1 GCA_030620735.1 Gammaproteobacteria bacterium | reverse complement strand
GCCTGGAAAAGATAAAATACACGGACTGCGTTGGGTGAATTGCGCAGCAATGAACGGCTTGTGCAGGGGTCCAAGACCGGCGCCCAAGCGAAGCAGGGACAGCGCAGCGCCGGGAGGCTTTGTGGGCAAGGGGCTATTGGGCCGCATCGAGTGGAATGTCACAGACGAAGTCTGGAATGAATACGTTCACATGACCTTACATGCTATGAAGCAGCAGATTAACATATTGGTGTGAACGTCTGAGTATTCAGCGGTCATTCACTGATAGAGTGTAGCTGGCAGCCAAATCAGATGCTGCCAGCTAGCTGTGGCTCTACACTTCAGCCTGCTCGGCCATCTCAAGTGCGTCATCAACCTCGATACCAAGGTATCTGACCGTGCTTTCAAGCTTGGTATGCCCGAGCAGTAACTGCACGGCACGAAGGTTCTTCGTCCTTCGATAAATCAGCGTTGCTTTTGTGCGTCACATTGAGTGGGTTCCGTAGGCAGCAGGATCAAGTCCGATTGATGAAACCCGGGAATCCACGATTCGCGCATATTGCCTTGTCGAGAGATGCAGTGAGTTTTTCAAGCGGCTCTTGAAAAAGTCGTCATCCTTGCCGAGATTTGCAGAAAAAATCCATGCCAATATTGAATCCCGCGTTTGTTCAGTAATCTCGAACTGTACTGGCTGGTGGGTTTTCTGCTGCAGGATCATCGCCCTGTTGGGAGTCGAGTTGCCGTGGGAAACATCCCTGACCTTTAGCTTAAGCAGATCACAGCTGCGTAATTTGCTGTCAATCGCGAGATTGAAGAGGGCGAGGTCACGAACACGTTTCGCAATCTGTAAGCGGATACGGATTGCCCATATCTCCTTCAATCTCAGCGGTGATTTTTGTCCCACCAGCTTGCCCTTGTTCCAGGGAGTCCGCTGTTGGGGAATGTAGGATAGAAGATGCATGATGGTTCCTCCGTTGTTGGTCGGAACCGAAGTATCAGGTACAGACGGCCTAAATGACAGCAACTGAATGGGATGGTAGATCGTGGGTGTCTACGGCTTATTTCATCACCACCCCGTCACGGCAGAGTGCATCCGTCAGCTCAGAAAGTGATTCGCAATCCCAGTCGGGCCTAGCGATACCATCGGGCCAGCTTTCGCCGGGAGTAAAACGCCCGGTACGTACCAGGGCTGTTCTGATTCCCAGTGCTGCAGCTCCTGCGATATCGGTATCCGGCCTGTCGCCGACCATTATGCAGTCGACAGCAGTGACTCCAAGACGATCCATCGCCATTCGGTATAGCAGCGGTTGTGGCTTGCCGATGATCACCGCACGCCGAGCTGTCGCGGCCTCGAAGGAGGCAACCAGAGCGCCGCCGCCGGGCAACACAACCCTCTGACCATCACGCACGGTATCCACGGTCGTATCGGGATTGGTGGCGACCAGTCGCGCACCCTGCGAGAGAATTAGGTTGATGCCAGTGGTGAGCGTGCCGTAGTCAAGCCCAGCCCCTTCGCCGACGACGACGAAGTCGGCATTGACGCAATCCACCCTCCCGACTGTCGCAAGCGCCTGTTGTAGTCCGTCTGCCCCGACCGCAAAGTAGCGAAACCCGGGCTTTGTCTGAGCTAGCCATTCCGCCGTCGCCTGTGCCGATGTCAGGATCTGCTCGGGTTCGACGCCGAGGAACCCGAGGCCCCGGAGTTTCACCGCTACCTCTTCGGGCGGCAATGTCGGGTTATTGGTAATGAAAAGATGTCTGCCGACGGCAACATGGCGATGGAACTCCCGGGCACCGGGAAGCAGCCGGTCCCCATGATAGAGCACGCCATCCATATCGACCAGAAACGCTGTCACAAATCAGCCCCGCCCAGAATCAGAGCTTTTCATTTCGTCAACGTACTGCGGAATAATTTTCTGCGCCATAAAAAATCAATAAGTTAATGCGCATTTGTGGTATTTCTGTGGAATTTTTGCGCTAGACTCTCACTCATCCATCTCATGAGAGTCACATGGCAAAGTCTACCATTTTCTCGCCCATCACCGACACCGACTCTACATAAGCTCAGTCACACTGCTTCGCCCTCGGCTCTTCACCATCTCATAAGATGCGCAGCCCACACGAGAACCACATGAGCTACAGAGAGATCGCCACCGTGCTGGGATGCATCTGGCAAACTGTGATGGTGATCGAGAGGCATGCTCTTGAGAAACTGGCATGTATGCTGCAATAAAAAACCCCTGTGCTAACGAGGCCCTTATGGTGAGTTTCTACCCGTCATCGCTGGGACGATAAAGGGTTGATCTCACTTGAACTCCTCAATCGTTGCGAATGTCCGCTCCGAAACTCGAAGCACCGGTCAGGGAAATGGATATTGGGCTCGAAGATGAGTTGCCGTGTGCGGCTCCTGAATACTCAGAGCCGTCATTGGCGAACGTCGGAGTGAGCTTTTCATCCACATTAACATGTATATGCTGCCCTACTTCAACCAAGTAAGTCAGCACCACATGGCGCAGCTGCTCGATCAACAATATGGGGGGTATTGCAGGCAAAACGCGAAAAGCGCCAGACGCGGAAAACACAAGTGTGTATACGGCAACATATCGAGGATTCGAATCCCTCTTTCTCCACCAGATCAAGTCATTGAATCCAATGGCAAACCCTCACCAGCCAATCCAGTTCGACTTGTTCCGGGTCGGGCAACGGGCTAGTCATCAAGCCCACTCCCAATTTAAGCCATTATGACTGATACCCGCCTGGACATTACCGTTAAGCGCAGTAGGTTATGTGGATCAGACTAAGAGACCGCCACAGGGCCTCCTGATATCGATCAAGATATCAAGTTAGTCCACACCTCCCAACTCAACACCCAATTACTTTGAAGATTTGTCCAGGCCGATACAGTAGTACCCTGCATTACCCAACTTGACCTCAGGACAGGTCAGTGGATCAGAAGCCAGTTTGACCTCCTTGGCCGCCGTATCCATAGGCAATACAACACCGTCCCGATATCCTCTGGTTTTCGCCCACTGCTGACATTCCGGTAAATATTCATCGGCATATTGTTGCGCATCAGCACTTGGGTACTGGGCGCAGTCGATCACATTATTGATGGGTGATACACCGGCATTCTCATCCTTACTCACTTGAGGGGCTGGAGTTTTATTCTCTGTATCATTGCCACAAGCAATGAGTGTCAGAGTCATCATCGACATGGCCAATAAGCGGGCAAATCTATTCATATTTTTTCCAGGTAGTTTTTCACAGACCATAAACCACTATCGATATAGACTAGCAAGCTCTCACCAACCAAGCCAACCCATTGCGGAATTTGCAACAGAACAGTGCGTCAGACCACACCTCAATCAAGATATTCAGGCTGAAAAGGATCAACAATACTGTAATTGACCTACGGTGAATTTGAGTTTACAGACGAGACAGTGGTTATTCTAGCTATTTGTTACACGAACCGGAATTCCTTCTTGCTGAAGAAAATGACATACAAGGTGAGGCAGGATGGGAGGTGTATGCCCGCAAAGGAGCAACTACAGCCAATTGCTGAATTAGCAGTCTGAGCAGATTTTGAGGGGTGTTGCGAATGACTGCCACATACTCTACCGGACATTCCCACTGGCTTATCCATATTCCTTACAAATAAGAAAAACCCAATCGCTGGACGATACGGTTCAGTTTTTTCGAGGTCATCAGAAAATCTTGCAAGTTACTTCTTGTAGCCGAGATGACAGAATATTGGATATGCTGAGGACGAAGCTTTCGCATCCGATCTCCTGCACTGTACATAGTTATCAAAATTAACCGTGTGGTTCATTTGTTAAGCTCAAACGGATAGATCGCTTTCCACTCTTTTTTCATATCCACCACTACCCAGCCTTTCTCCACGGCTTCATCCAGCGCCTTGTCCAGCTTGCCAATGTGCGATTTGCGGTCATAGGCGTATTCACGCAGCTCATCGGTGTGGTGCACCAGCAGCATCAGTCGCTTGCCTTCGCCTGCTGCAGTCCACTGCAGCATCTGCAGATCGCCGTCGGAGTTGCCGAATGCCGCGATGGGACGGCGGCCGATATGCTGGTTGATGCCGACCGGTTTGCCCTCCTTATCATCGATAAAGTTGATTTCAGGCAGACGCACCAGCACAGGCTTGCCATCCCGCATCTCAAATTTGGTCTTGATGCTGCTGCCAACTACCTGCTCGGGGGGAATGCCGTAGACGGCTTCCACCCAGGGGCGCATGAATTCGATGCCGCCGCCAGAGACGATAAATGTCTTGAAGTCGTTGGTGCGCAGATAGGCCAGCAGCTCCAGCATCGGCTGAAATACCAGTTCGTTGTATGGGCGCTTGAACTTTGGATGCCTGGCTGTAGCCAGCCACTCGGTCACGATCTGCGAAAATTCTTCGGTAGTATTTCCTGCATGGGTGGCCATGACAAGCTGCAGCAGTCCCTTTTCGCCTGAGTCGGCGAGTGCAGCCATATCATTCTCCAGCACCGCCGTGAAGGGCTGGGTGGTTTTCCATTCAGGATGATCGGATGCCAGCGCCTTGACTCTGTCGATGGCGAACAGCAGCTGAAAGTAGACAGGACGCTCTGTCCACAGAGTGCCGTCGTTATCAAATGTGGCGATGCGCTCGGCTGGGGAGACAAAATCTGCCCCGGCTTTATCTGTCACCGCCGCCACGAATGAGAGTATGTTTTGCTTGGCCGGGCCATCATTCCATGAAGGCAGCGGGTCTGTATCAGCCTGTGCAGTACTCACGAAAATACAAAGCAGCAGGGCGCTCAACAGGAAATAATATCGGGAGTTAATGTTCATAATCACCTCTTGATCAAAAAAGCAAAAAGCCAGGCGCTGATAACTGCGGCACCTGGCTTCTGTGTCGAGATCCCTCTCAATCAGCAAATCTCGCCAGATTTAATGTGACCCACCCTGGGTGCTCAGGCTCTCCATAACCTGGTCCAGCGAGAAACTGGCCGCCTTCATGCGCGGTGGATACTCCTTGAAGGTTGCAAGAAATTTCCCCACAAATGTCTGTGCCGGAAGCAGCAGATAGACCCGGTCCAGCATCCAGTCGTAATAAGTGTTGGATGTTAACTGCGCGCGTTCGTAGGGGTCGCGGCGCAGGCTGAAGATCAGCGGCACGCGCAGCGGCGTAAACGGGTTGGCCCATGTCTCGAATGTCGTCTCTATACGCTGCTCCATAAAGATCGCTTTCCAGTCATCGTAGCGCAGCGCCGTGAGGTCGCCGTCATCGGAGAAGTAGAAGATCTCGTGGCGGGGACTCTCATTGGTCTCACCTGTCAGCATCGGCAGGATATTGTAGCCGTCCAGGTGCACCTTGTAGTCTCTGCCATTGGCCTGGTAGCCACTCAGCAGTTTCTGCTTGACGTCACTGTTGCCGGCAGCCGCGAGAAATGTAGGCATCCAGTCCATGTGATGCACGATCTCGTTGGAGATGGAGTCCGCCTTGATCTTGCCGGGCCAACGCACCATCGCAGGTACGCGCCAGCCTCCCTCCCAGTTGGTGTTTTTCTCACCGCGGAAGGGAGTCATAGCCGCATCCGGCCAGGTGTTCATGTGCGGGCCGTTGTCGGTGGAGTAGAAGACGATGGTGTTGTCGACGATGCCCAGGTCATCGAGCTTTTTCAGGAACAGGCCGATGTGACGATCATGCTCCACCATGCCGTCGCTGTACTCATCCTGGCCGGAGATGCCGCGCAATTCCTCTTTCACATGGGTGCGGAAGTGCATGCGGGTGCCGCTCCACCATACAAACCAGGGCTTGCCGGCCTTGTGCTGGCGCTCGATGAAGTCCAGGGCTGCGGCGGAAGTTTCGTCATCCACCGTCTCCATGCGCTTCTTGGTCAACGGGCCGGTATCCTCGATCTTGCCGTCGGCATAGGAGTGAATTACGCCGCGTGGGCCAAACTTCTTGCGAAATCCCGGATCCTTGGGGTAATCCTCGTTCTCCGGTTCCTCTTCGGCATTGAGGTGATAGAGGTTGCCGAAAAACTCATCGAAACCATGATTGGTCGGCAGCATTTCATCGCGGTCACCGAGATGGTTCTTGCCAAACTGACCGGTGGCGTAGCCCTCTTTCTTGAGCAGTCCGGCGATGGTTGGATCTTTTTCGCTGATGCCACCTGCTGCGCCTGGCAGTCCGACCTTGGAAAGGCCGGTGCGAAAAACGCTCTGCCCCAAAATGAAAGATGAACGGCCAGCGGTGCAACTCTGCTCGCCGTAGTAGTCGGTAAACATCATCCCCTCTTTGGCGATGCGGTCGATATTGGGCGTCTGGTAACCCATCAAACCCCGTGTGTAGGCGCTGATATTGGACTGGCCGATATCGTCACCCCAGATGACCAGGATGTTGGGTTTGTCTGTTTTTGCAAAAGCATTTGTTGCTGTGAATGCATATGCCATCATCAATGACAAAAGCAAGATTATGTTTTTTCTCATTTTGATCTCCTTTGCGGTAATCATGAACGTTAACAGGGTAAAGCCTGCATTCGATCTATTAAAGCATGGTACTATTTTATGTCCAATGAATTATTTGCATGTATTTGATACGTCTGACGCATGATAGAGACACGCTTACTCCGCAATGCACTGATGCTGGCCGAGCACCGTAATTTTGCCCGGGCAGCAAAAGCGCTCAATATCAGCCAGCCTACTCTAAGCCGCAGCATGCAACTGCTGGAAAAAACAGTTGGAGAGCGTCTGTTTGATCGCGCCTCAAGAACCGTCCTGCCCACGCAGGCAGGCGAGATTATCCTCAAGCATGCCCGAATCATACTTTCTTCTTCAAAAGCCATGCAGGAGGAAATTGGTCGGCATCAAGGGATATTGGAAGGGTCTCTCTGCATTGGTTCCGGACCATATCCCGCAAGTGCGCTGCTGGCTCCTGCAGTCGGCCGCTTTGGCAAACTCTACCCCGGTATCAACATCCACATCAGCGTGGACGACTGGCATCAAATTCCCAACCGGTTGATGCAAAAGGATTTCGATTATGTGCTGATGGAAACCAGTCAATTAGATGCTTCCCGGGATTTTGAATTGACCCGATTGAATCGTCATCCAGGTTTCTTTTTTTGCAGGCATGACCATCCTTTGCTGGAAAAGGGGGGTCTGGCCATCAGTGATTTGTCACAATTCCCTTTGATTCTCACCGCTCTTCCAAAACGACTATCGGATTTGTTCGACCGATTGTTTTTTCCAGACGGAGACGCAGATTCTTCAAGCAGGAAACTGGAGAATTTTACCAGCAACGATCTGGCAACAATCAAAGCCACGGTATCTCACAGTGATTCGATAAGTATAGGGACATACGGTGCATTGGCATCAGAATTGGAAGCTGGCCTTCTTGTGGCTTTGCCTTTTCGTATTCCAGAGTTGGAATCCTGTTACGATATTGTCAAGAGAAAAGGACTCTCTTTATCCCCTGCAGCACGGGCTTTTATTGAAATTTTGATTGAAACAGATCAGGAGCAATCTATTTTAGAGACCGATTGGATCGAGTCGCTGGGGCCTGCAATAACAAGCTAAGAACTGTGGTGAACATAAACAGCTGTGAGCATAAACGGTGCCTGGGTGAGGAAAAAAATGGCGGTAAATCCCGAAGTATCCAGAGGATATGCGAACGTCCGCAATGGAGCATCTGCTATCATTCGCGCTGGCTATGGAAACACTTCAATTTGCTTGTAAGTGGGCCAGTTCCACCCTTACCATTGAACATAACTCCCTCTTGCGTTATTGCTGATCACTCCCTTTTCTCATCTTTTTTCCCTGGCTGCCACTGCTGCGCGCCATGAAGCACCTGAAGGATCTCTACCTGCTTGTCCTGCACCCGGCAAACTAAAATAAATAGCGTACCGGTTAATACCAGCTCCCGCGTCCCACGCATTCGACCGCCTCGGCCAATGTCCGGATGATCGCCTAGCATCCTGGCCCGCTCGTTTAAGCGCCGCGGACTTGTCTGGCCGGGTGAGTGTTTTTTGATTTAGATCGTAGTTGGTCGCATCCGCCTCAAATTTCCGAATACCCAGTTCTGCAAGGTAATTTGCCACGCTGTTAAGATTGGCCCAATTGCGGACGTTGTGGCCGTTTTTTGACCGTAATGTTTTCTCTACACCACCATAGGAAAATACCAGCCCCCAACGGTCGCCAAAGGCCACCGCGCACGCGCGGCGGATCGCCCCGGCATCGACCAGCTCTTTTAATGTCGTATGGGTGATCGTTTCGGCATTCATTGCGGGAATCTCCTGCAAAAAGATAGAACACCAGTCTATTATACATTGGGGTGGTGTGCGGTGACCGCCTCGACCGGATGATTTTGGCCTGGCGGGTTGTATTCCTGAATATGCAGCCTGGGAGCATGATGGTGCATAAAAGTTATAAAAAATTTCCGGCTTCAATCTCATCAGGCGGTTCGACTGCCGCGTTCTATGATGATACCTACCCCGTCGGCGCCGCGCACAGCGCCCTTCTTATTCAGCGTCAAACGCACCCAGGGAACCTCGAACTCATCGCGAATGATGCCTACGCACTCTTCTGCGAGCGTTTCGACCAGCTGAAATTTGCTCTCGCTGACGAACTGAATCAGGCGTTTGGCGACAGCCTTGTAGTTGAGCGTGTCGTCAATATGGTCAGTCGCGGCGGCCCTGGCAACATCGGACGCCATTTCGATATCGAGCACGACAATCTGGCGAATCTGGCGCTCCCACTCATAGATACCAATAATTGTATCGATTCGCAGGTCTCTCAGGAATACAATGTCCATCATAAATTTTTTATTGCACTTTATTTTGCCGAGTTGAACGGGGATACTACGCAATCCTGCCGGCAACGCAAACTGGATAACACGCATGGTATTTGGATTTGGCAACAAAAAACAGCGCACAGATGCGGAACACCCCCCTGAAAATCAGGATCAGCAGCAATCCGGAACGGGTCTTCTCTCCAGCCTCAGGGATAAACTGGGGCGCACTCGCAGTTCCATCGCCGGCGGCCTTGCCGCCCTCCTGAGCGGGCGCGGAAAGATTGACGATGAACTGCTGGAGGAGCTGGAAACCCTGCTGATTACCTCAGATGTCGGCATCGATACCAGCATGCGCATCATCAATGACATCAGCTCACAGGTCAAACGCAAATCACTCTCTGATCCCGAAGCACTGCAGAGTGTTTTGAAAACCGAACTTTTGCAGATTCTGCAAAAAGCCAACAGTGATGTGAAACAGCCTGCTCACGGAAAACCCCGTGTCATCCTCATGGTCGGAATCAATGGCGCCGGAAAAACCACCACCATCGGTAAACTTGCAAAGCGTTTTCAGAGTGAAGGAGAGCATGTGATGCTGGCTGCCGGCGACACCTTTCGCGCAGCCGCAGTCGAGCAGTTGCAAGCCTGGGGAGAACGCAACGATGTAGCCGTGATTGCACAACACACCGGCGCTGACAGCGCTTCTGTCATCTTTGACGCCCTCGAGGCCGCCACGGCAAGAGGAGTCGATGTACTGATTGCGGATACAGCAGGGCGGCTGCATACAAAAACCAACCTCATGGATGAGCTGGCGAAGATCGTCCGTGTCATGAAAAAGATTGACCCTGATGCCCCGCATGAAGTGATGCTGGTCGTCGATGGCGGAACCGGTCAGAATGCGCTCCAGCAGGCGGTCCACTTTAACCGGGCCGTGAGCCTGAGCAGCATAACCATTACCAAACTCGACGGCACCGCCAAAGGAGGAATTCTGTTCGCGATTGCAGACAAACTGCAGATTCCGATACGCTATATCGGAGTTGGCGAGGGAATTGATGATTTGCGCCCATTTGATGCTGTGCAATTTGTCGATGCACTTTTTGAAACATGATTCACTTTGAAAACGTCAGCAAGCGCTTTCCAGGCGGCCACTACGGAGTCAGCAATATCACGCTGAACATCGAGAGCGGTGCACTGGCCTTTATTACCGGCCACTCCGGCGCCGGAAAAAGCACCCTGCTGCGACTGATAGCACTGCTGGAGCGCCCGACGCGAGGGCAGTTGCTCATCGATGGCCGTAATATCGGCCGCCTGCCGGAAAAAGAGATTCCTGCGCACCGCCGCAAGATCGGATTGATCTTCCAGGACCACCGTTTGCTGAACGACCGCAGCGTATTCGACAATGTCGCCCTGCCTCTGCATGTGAGAGGTTTTCCAGTGCGTGAAGTCGGCAAGCGGGTGCGCGCTTCACTTGACAAGGTGGGCTTGCTGAAAAAAGAGAAGGTTCTGCCTATCACGCTCTCCAGCGGTGAACAACAGCGTGTCGGCATCGCCCGCGCCATCGTCTCAAGGCCGCCGATACTGCTGGCAGACGAACCAACGGGCAATCTTGACCCTGAACTCTCACGCGAAATCATGGACCTTTTTCTTGCCTTCAACCAGCTCGGCATCACCACCCTGATTGCCTCCCATGATCTTGACCTGATCAAAAAGCTCGGTCGCCCCGTCATCAATCTGCAGCAGGGAGAGCTGACATGAGAGTGACGCTCTCCGCCCGCATCTCAGCCTGGATTGATCAGCACCAGCGATCCGCCTACAGCAGCTACATGGAGATGCGCCGCCGTCCATTGGCGGCCATGATGACACTGCTGGTGATCGGCATCACCCTGGCCCTGCCCGCCAGCCTGCTTTCACTCCTGAAGATCAGCCAAACCTTGACTGGAGACCATCAGCAGAACGCCTCTATCTCCCTGTTTCTGAAAAACGGAATCGTGGATCAAAAAGCGCTCCGGGTTGCGGCAGACCTCGAACAACAACCACAAATAGATCATGTCGAATTGCTCACCAGTGCCGATGCCATGGAGGAGTTTCGCAGCCACAGCGGCTTTGGCGATGCCCTGGATGCACTGGATGATAATCCACTGCCCAATGTGCTGCTGATCCATCTGACCCCGGATAACAGCAGTATTGATATCAGGAAACTGGCGGCCGAGCTCAAAGAGGAGTCCGTCACCGATTCAATCGAATACGATCAGGGCTGGATAGAACGTATGCAGGCGATTACCCAGGCCATCAGAAGAGCGGTACAGGCGCTCGGCTTTGGTCTTGGACTGGCCGTAATGCTGATCATCGGTAATACCATTCGCCTTGAGATCATGAATCGCAGGGAGGAGATCGAGGTGACGCGTCTCGTTGGTGGCTCTGACGATTTCATTCGCCGCCCATTCCTCTATATCGGTCTCATCTATGGACTTTTTGGCGCCCTGATTGCATGGCTGCTGGTCTCCATCCTGCTGATGCTCGTCAGTGGCCCGCTGGGACGACTCGCCGAGCTCTACGACACCGCAATATCACTCTCCGCATTCAGCTTGCATGCACTGCTGCTGCTGATCCCGATCGGTATCAGCTTCGGCCTGGCCGGCGCCTGGCTCGCTGTCAACCGGCATTTATCATCGATAAATCCGGAGTAAAGTTTTAGGTTTTAGGTTCTCCTTCCTCGTTACTCACTCCTCAGCCCTCACTTCTGCGCCCTCCATGGAACTTTTTCAATTATTAGCACTCTCAATCAATGAGTGCTAAACTATTACACAGGAAATGACTAAGGATTTATTATTATGAGTGAGAGCATGGCTTTGACACTATCTTCAGGTAGCCTTGAGAGCTACATCAGCAGCGCTTTCAAAATACCGATACTGACTGCCAAACAGGAGCGGGATTTCGCTCTGCAGCTGCGCGATCATGATGATCTTGACGCCGCCAGATCACTGGTTCTGCCGCATCTGCGCTTTGTCGTGCGCATCGCCCGTGGTTATTCCGGTTATGGCCTGCAGCAACAGGATCTGATTCAGGAAGGCACCGTCGGACTGATGAAGGCTGTACGCCGTTTTGACCCGGACAAAGGCGTGCGTCTGGTCTCTTATGCTGTCCACTGGATTCGCGCAGAGATTCATGAGTTCATCCTGCGCAACTGGCGCATTGTCAAAGTTGCAACAACCAAGGCGCAGCGCAAGTTATTCTTCAATCTACGCAGCAAGAAAAAGCACCTTGGCTGGTTTTCACAGCAGGAGGTCAACGATGTTGCTGAAGATCTCGGCGTCAAACCAGAGACCGTGCTTGAAATGGAGTCACGCCTCTATGGCAGCGATCTCTCCTGGGATCTGCCACCCGGAGTTGATGACGAGGAGCGTAGCGTCTCCCCGTGCAACTGGTTGCCGGATGAAAGATCCGAACCTGCAAAATTGGTCGAACAGCAGGATGCGACTTCATCGCAGCAGCAGCTGCTGCGCGATGCAATGGAGCAACTGGACGAGCGCAGCAAAGCTATCCTGCAGGCTCGCTGGCTGAGTGATTCCAAATCAACTCTTCAAGAGCTGGCTAAAGAGTATGGCGTCTCAGCGGAGCGCATTCGACAGATCGAAAAGAGTGCGATGAACAAAATCAAGGTGCAAATAGCGCCCTGAAAATGAGGCGGGATAGGATAAGGCATCTTTTCCCGTATCCACAAATGTGCTAACCCTGTGTACTCACAAGTGATGCTGTCATTGCGAGCGCAGCGAAGCAATCTCGGGAAGATTGCCGCAGTCGCTTAGGCTCCCTCGCAATGACAGCGTACATGCGGGGTTATTGAGCAGCTACCTCCTTCGTGGTGAAATATTTGATTCCGTTTCCAAAGATGATGTCTGCACATCCTATGGATACACCCGGTATGCCTTCCAGCCTCGATCCCGGCGCTCAAAACAGACCCTGTCATGCAGCCGGCTGACTCTCCCTTGCCAGAATTCAAATGTTGCAGGCTTGAGCCGATAGCCACCCCAGAATGACGGCAAGGGCACATCATTGCTGAATTTTTTCTCATAGTCGCGCACCCTCTGTTCAAGCAAAGCACGCTCAGGCAACTCGTCACTCTGGCGTGACGCCCAGGCGCCGATACGACTGCCGCGATGCCGCGAGTTGAAGTATTCCCTCGACTCCTCCTGCGTAACTCTGCTGACGCTTCCCTCGATACGCACCTGGCGCTGCAGAGCAGACCAGTGAAACAACAGTGCAGCATACGGGTTGCTATCCAGCTCTGCCGCCTTGCGGCTGCCATAGTTGGTGAAGAAGACAAAACCATCCTCATCATAATCTTTCATCAACACCATGCGGGCCGAAGGCCTTCCCTCACCGGTTGCCGTTGCCAGTGTCATCGCTTCCGGCATCAGCAGGCCGCTGTTTTCCGCATCTGCAAACCAGTCGCCAAAGAGTTGCAGTGGATCGCGCTGCTCGGCATCTTCGGGCATGCCGGCGACAACCCCGCGACCCAATGTCAGGAGCCTGCGGATCATGGATTTTTGTTTCATGGGGCAGTCCGGATTTTTCTTGTCAATGTGCTTGTATGTTACCTGTTTATAGAGAGAAGGCTTGATCTATTCAACATCAAATTGACCAGAGTCATTGACAACCGGGGCAAAATACTGCATTATTACCAATAAGAATCATTCCTATCTTTAATTTGCCTAATATGGACGCAAAATCATCCACTGCTGTCAAACGCCATACTGCATCACTGAATCAGATCGCTGTCGGTGGACATGTGCGCATCACCAAATTCCTGGGGGATCGTAAAACCTCCAGACGGCTGCTCAGCCTTGGTCTGCGTGTCGGCTCGGAGCTGGAAATCCTGCATCATCGCGGTCGTGGAGTTGTTGTAGCCAACAGTGGCAACCGCGTTGCACTGGGCGGCGATATTGCCGACAAACTCCTTATCTCATCTCTCGACGCCCAGGAGTAGGCAATGGGTTGCTGTGAAAAGGAAGAGATCGACACGGGGCTCTCATCTGATATCACCATTGCCCTTGCCGGCAATCCCAATTGCGGAAAATCCGCTCTCTTCAATACCCTCACCGGCATCCGCCAAAAAACGGGGAACTGGCCCGGCGTCACCGTTGAGCGCAAAGAGGGACACTTTTCGTATGACGACAACAATATCACTGTGATCGACCTGCCCGGCATCTATTCACTCGATGCCAGCTCACTGGATGAAGAGGTCACCCGCGACTACCTGCTCAGCCATGAAGCCGATCTGATTATCAACGTTGTCGATGCCGGAAACCTCGAACGCAATCTCTATCTGACAGTGCAACTGCTGGAGATGGGAGTTCCGATCATACTGGTGCTGAACATGATGGACGTTGCGCGCAAACGCGGTATTTCTATCGATACGCACAAGCTCTCTGCCGAGATTGGCTGCCCGGTTGTACCGATCGTCGCAATCAGCGGCGAAGGCGTTGAGGTAATGCAGTCACAAATGGCCGCTGTAACCAACGGCGACACTACCGGCGGCTACCGTCTTGCGCATGAAGAGTGCGTTGAACAGGCAATCAGTGATCTGCTGCCGCTCCTGAAGGATCGGGAACAAAGCAACAGGCACTGGCTGGCGCTTAAATTGCTGGAGAGTGACTCGGACAGCCACGGCGGCATTGGCAGCGAATTAAGAGAGCGCCTGGAGCATTGGAGGAAGCACATCGAGAAACGCGCCGGAGAAGATGCTGATATTTTCATTGCCGATACCCGCTACAGCCACGCCCACTCACTGGCGCAGAGTGTTATCAGAGACAAAGGACGGGTCGGCCGAACACTGACAGACAAAATTGACCGTACTGTTCTGAGCCGCATCTTCGGCATCCCGATATTTCTTGTCGTCATGTATCTGATGTGCATGTTCACCATCAGCATCGGCGGCGCTTTCATCGACTTCTTCGACGGCATTGCCGGCGCCATCTTCGTCGATGGCTTCCGCGAGATTCTGGGGAGTGCAGGCGCTCCTGAATGGTTAAAAGTCGTATTGGCGGACGGCATTGGCGGCGGCATCCAGATCGTCGCCACATTTATCCCGATTATCACCGCGCTCTACCTGTTTCTCTCCATCATCGAGGACAGCGGCTACATGGCGCGCGCCGCCTTTGTCATGGATCGTTTCATGCGCTCTATCGGTCTGCCGGGGAAAGCTTTTGTACCCCTCATCGTCGGCTTTGGCTGCAATGTCCCTGCAGTGATGGCAACCCGCACTCTGGAGAGTGAACGTGAACGCAAACTGACGATATTGATGAACCCGTTTATGTCCTGCGGCGCACGCCTGCCGGTCTATGCACTGTTTGCCGCCGCATTTTTCCCCTCCAACGGCCAGAACATCGTCTTTGCGCTCTATCTGATCGGTATCATAGTCG
The DNA here is from genome assembly GCA_030620735.1 of Gammaproteobacteria bacterium. Taxonomy (GTDB): domain Bacteria; phylum Pseudomonadota; class Gammaproteobacteria; order Chromatiales; family Chromatiaceae; genus Sva-25. The sequence goes on along the minus strand of JAUXDV010000011.1, from coordinate 1,720 downwards.
CCATTCTGACCGGCATGATCATGAAACAAACCCTGCTGTCAGGCGTCAGCACCGGCTTCATGATGGAGCTGCCACCCTATCACCTGCCGACACTCAAAGGCATCCTGCTGCGCACCTGGGACCGCGTACGCCTGTTTATGAGAGAGGCTGGCAAAATTATTGTGGTGATGGTGCTGGCGCTGAACCTGTTGAACTCAATTGGTACGGACGGCTCTTTCGGCAACGAGGATAGCGAGACATCGATACTCAGCAGTCTCAGCAAATCAGCAGTGCCGCTGTTTGAGCCGCTGGGCATACATGAAGATAACTGGCCGGCTATTCTCGGCATTATCTCCGGCGTGCTGGCTAAAGAGGTGGTTGTCGGCACCCTTGATACGCTCTACTCCAACCTGGCCATGAGTGACGCCGGTCAAACACTGAAGGAGGAATTTGATTTCCGTGCATCCATCTACGCCGCCTTCGCTTCGATCCCGGAAAATCTGGGGGGTGTCAGCGAAATGCTCGGCGACCCGCTGGGGATGGATGTCGGCGATGTCGAAGATACTCTCTCTGCCGCAAAAGCACAGCATGTCAATGAAGGCACATTCGGCGCCATGGCGTCGCGTTTCGATGGCAGGATCGGGGCCTTCGCCTACCTGCTGTTTATCCTGCTCTACTTTCCCTGTGTTGCCACCATTGGCGCCATTAAACGTGAAGCCGGGGGAGCCTGGGCCGGGTTTGTTGCTCTGTGGACAACATCTGTCGCCTATATTGCCTCCACAAACTTCTACCAGATCGCCACTTTTTCCCAGCACTCCTTCTATTCATCTGTGTGGATCAGCGGGTCGCTATTGGCGCTGGCTGCATGCATCATCGGGCTGCGGATGTGGGCACGCAAAGAGGAGAAAGAGATCAAACAACCGGTACAGGCGCAGGCATGATTCTGCTGGAAATCAAAAACTATCTGCAGCAGCGCAAACAGGCCTCTCTGACAGATATCGCGCTCCATTTTGACGCAGACGCCGCAGCTGTCGAAGGCATGCTGGAGCAGTGGATACGCAAGGGAAAAGTTCACAAGACAACCCTGACAACATCATGCGGCAGCAGTTGCAACCAATGCGGCAGCGCGGAGACAGCCCTGTATGTATGGGGTAAGCGCCCGGCAGCCCAGCCCGTGGAGTGGCTGCCGCGCAACTGCAAGGGGTAGGGGCCTTTTGCGGTCAGAAGAGCAGATCCTGCGAGAAGGCGGGCATCAGTTGTAGGAGCGGTCTTCTGACCGCGATAGAAGCAGCAATCACAAAGGCCAGACATAGAGAATCATCGGCAGTGAGACCATCACGATGAGAATCTCCAGCGGCAGACCCATGCGCCAGTAATCGCTGAACTGATAGCCGCCAGGTCCCATCACCAGGGTGTTGGATTGATGTCCGATGGGCGTCAGGAATGCACAGGAGGCGCCGACAGCGACTGCCATCAAGAAAGGATCAACCGAGACTTCGAGCTGTTGAGAAAGACTGATGGCTATTGGCGCCATCACCAGCACTGTTGCCGCGTTGTTGATGATGTCAGAGAGAAACATGGTGATGATCAGCAGCAGCGCCAGCACCCACACCACACTGAGGCCACTGGTCCACTCCGCTATCGCTGTTGCCAGCAGCGTGGTCGTACCGGTTGTCTCAAGCGCCTGGCCAACGGGAATCATCGCTCCCAACAAGACAATAACCGGCCAGTCGATCTCATC
>JAUXDV010000277.1 GCA_030620735.1 Gammaproteobacteria bacterium | reverse complement strand
AGGTCGCGATGGCTCTTTCTGGTGCTGTATGCGCTGTAGAGTTTGTTGATGGGAACCGTGAGTACTTTGGCATCCATGCCAGCCTCATCCTCCATCATCAGGACGCCAATCGGACGCACTGTGATGACGGAACCCGTGATCAGGGGGATCGGGGTGATCACCAGCACGTCGCACGGGTCTCCATCGTCGGAGATGGTGTGCGGGATGTAGCCGTAGTTGCAGGGGTAGTGCATCGATGTGACCATGAAGCGATCCACGAACATCGCGCCGCTCTCCTTGTCGACCTCATATTTGATCGGATCGGAGTGTGCCGGGATCTCGATGATGACGTTGAATTCATCGGGGGCGTTGTCGCCTGTTGGGACTCTGTCAAGATTCATCTGCTTTTAAGTCGGGTTGCGTTGAGGGGAGTATAGCCTGTGTGGCGGGATGCTGCTAACCCTGTACTTTATGGGTAAAGCAGCCCTCAGCTACAATCACGGTGCAATTGGATTAAGTCGTTGTCCAAAAATAACTTCCCGATCCTGCTTGCCCTGTTGTCCCTCTTCAGCGTTCCAGCAAGAGTTACATAACGCTGCTATGCGCCCCTTGCTGCGCCTTGAATACGAACAACATTGCTGCGCGATATCGTGAAGTTATTTATGGGCAACTCCTAAGCAGTGATTGTCAGCTCTGCACAGGGATCAGATAGTTGCGTGCGGCTGTCGTAATTTTCCCCGGCTTGTCCGGTACAAGCGCATAACCAAGAAGTTGCCGGATTTTGTGGCCGGTTGTTAACTCCTCTCTGTTGTAGAGTGCGCCTTTTTCAAAAACCCGTGTCCCGATTGAAGCTCGTAAATGGCTTTGCGGCAGACGTTCCATCCATCTTTCAGGAACAGGGGTGTTGAGTCTGCGACGGCATGTATCCAGCAAGATGAACAATGCATTCGAGGCGCCCGTCTGACGGGCTGTTTTGAGGAGTTTGTAGTGATCTGGTTTCAATTGGCTCCAGATTTCATGTGCATCAAGCAAATTGTGATTGATGACCGAGAGGTCGCAGGTTCCCTGAATTGCCAGATACAGCAGGTGATCCTCGACGGTGAGTTTGCGTATCAGTGCGCCGGGGGAGTCGGAGTAGGCTTGACTGCGTTCGAATAGCTGCTGTGTCAGTTGCGGGAAAAGCTCTGCAGGAGCAACTGCATTGTGCAGATAGAGCCTGCCGGGGATCTTCTGTGGCAGCTTCCATCCGTTTTTGCATGGTCTGGTATTCGCTTGCTCTCTGCCGTTCGTTAATTTGACAGGAGTCAGCAACTGATCGATGCATTGCCGAGCCCTGACAATATCCTGTTCCTGTATCAATAGATCAAGATTGGCCCCGATGCGCGGGGTATCCTGTGGATAGAGGCGGTCATTGAATGCAGCCGCCTGCAACGGTATCACTGTGATATTTTCTGCCATCAATGCCTGCACGGCCTTGCCGAGCCACTGTTGCTGCAGTTGATGCAATTGTTTGACAAGCGGGGAGGCAAACTGGAGACGCCGCAGCAATTCAGCGGGTTGCCGGTCAAGTTGCTGCAGACGCTGCAGAAGCAGCGGGGAGAGCCGGCCGACCGGTGAGGTTGGTTGATCGAGTTCATCGATGAGGAATTGAACAAAATCATCATCGAGTTCATCTGTGTCATTATTCGACAGCCGGGCAAGACGCTGCAGTGAAATAAGGTAATTTGTCATTTGCCAAGAGTGGAAAAGTCAGTCCCCTGGGCAAGATCAAATTTTTCGTCGAGTTCCATGGTGCGAATCAGGCTGTCAACCAGCGCCTGGCCATGTTCGCGCTGTACTTCGGCAAGAATAAGCCGCACAGCATTGCGGTTATAGCCGCTGCCAAACTGCAGTTGCTGCTGGATAAGTTCTTCGGCGCGTTGTGGTGTCATGGTGAGATATAGAGAGTGAAGAGAGGCAGGGTCGTAGGGGGGTAAGCGATAGCGCATCCACCATGGTCATGGTGGATGCGGCAACAAGAGGCCTTATCCTGTTGCGTTTTCTATCGATGCCAGTCGAAGTTTACACTTCGAATTCAGGCAGCTTTTTGTCAACCAGAATACCTTTCATGGTGACATATTTGGGCATGCCATTGTCATCATACTCAGGATAGTCTTCACCCTGTATCAGCGGGTAGAGATACTCTTTGCAGGCATCGGTAATTCCAAAACCATCTTCACTGATGAAGTCCATGGGCATCATCTTCTCGACGTTGGCAACCTCGCTCAAAGGCGCCTTGCCAATTTCCCATGCGTAGGGGTTGTTGGAGGTGCGCACCACGGTCGGCATGATGGAGTTGTCACCGGCAATCGCCATCTCGACGCCGGCCTGGCCAAGCGCATAAGCCTGCTCGACATCGGACTTTGATGAGAGGTGGCGTGCAGCACGCTGCAGATAGTCGGCAACAGCCCAGTGAAATTTATAACCCAGTGCGTCCTTGATGATGTTGGCAACGACAGGAGCTGCTCCGCCCAGTTGCGCGTGGCCAAAGTCATCACGGGTGCCCTGCTCGGCGAGGAACCTGCCGTCAGGCCAGTGAGTTCCTTCAGAGACAACGATGGTGCAGTAGTCATGCTGCTTGACTTTAGCATCGACTGTAGCGAGGAACTTCTCCTGGTCAAATTCGACTTCCGGGAAGAGTACAACGACGGGGATGTCGTAATCTTCAACCAGGCCGCCGGCGGCGGCGATCCAGCCGGCGTGGCGTCCCATCACCTCGATGACGAAGATCTTGGTCGAGGTTTTGGCCATCGAGCGTACATCGTAGCTGGCTTCAAGGGTTGAAACTGCAATATATTTTGCAACAGAGCCGAAACCGGGGCAGTTATCGGTAATTGGCAGGTCGTTATCCACGGTTTTGGGTATGTGGATGGCCTGTACCGGGTAGCCCATCTTCTCCGAGAGTTGCGAAACCTTGAAGCAGGTATCTGCAGAGTCTCCGCCGCC
>JAUXDV010000104.1 GCA_030620735.1 Gammaproteobacteria bacterium | reverse complement strand
AAAGTGGAGGAAGAGATATGAATCGTACAATTGTGCGTGTGCGCGATGTTATGAAGAGGAATTTTGATATGGTCGACGGTATGGCGACAGTTGCCGAAGCGCTCGAAACCATGAAGCATGTCGAGACCAAGACGCTGATTATCAATAAACGTCATGACGATGATGTCTTCGGCATTGTGACTCTCACCGGTATTGCGCGCAGTGTGCTTGCCGTTGACCGTGCGCCTGAGCGGGTCAACATCTACGAGATCATGACCAAGCCGGCGTTGACAACCTCTCCGGAAATGGATATCCGTTACTGCGCGCGCCTGTTTGATCACTTTGGATTGAGCCGTGCTCCGGTGATCGAGCATGGCGAAATCTGCGGCATTGTCTCCTTGACCGATATGGTGCTGAAGGGAATGCTGGAGAAATAGATTCTGCAGAGAAAAGATAATGAACCACGAAAGTCACGAAAAGCACGAAAAACTCAAACAGTTGTCTTGTCTGTTTTCGTGCTTTTCGTGCTTTTCGTGGTTAAAATTATGTTTCCACTCTTCTTTGTTTTCCGTCTGTTCCGTGGTAAAAAAAAATTTGGAATTTTTCATGCAGCGTCTACACTATACTGAAATAACAACACCAAGGGTGTCACCATGAATTCAGAAAAGGTTATCTTTAATTTTTTTATTGTATTGGCATTAACTCTCAACTTCGGCTTTGTGTTTGGAACGTTGGAAAATCCGGCACATCACCCGGTGTATGAACTCTTTGCCGTGATCGTCGTGAATCTGATTGCGACAATCCTGAAATTTGGTGACCGCACCCAGGTCGGGGCAATCCTGCTGTCGACGAGCCTGGTAGCCCTGCTGCAGCTGTTTGTTGCAGCCATTATCTGGTTTGTCGCAAACTATGTGACCGGCATCGGCCTTACGCCTGCCGTAATGGCCAGTATTGTCTCATTGTCGGCTGGTGCAGTACTGGCAAATGTGGTGTCGGTGATATTGCTGCTGATAGAAACGGTTATGCTGCGTCGTTAAGCTATGGAAAACATCGTTTATGTCGTCTTTCGCCGGATGCGTCAGCCGCTGCTGACGCTGCTGCTTGCCTATTCGATTTCGATGCTGGGACTGGTATTGATACCCGGGCAGGATGATGCCGGGCAGCCGTGGCATATGGACTTCTTCCATGCCTTCTATTTCGTCAGTTTCACCTCCACCACCATTGGTTTTGGCGAGATCCCTTACCCCTTTACCGACGCCCAGCGCATGTGGGTGATCTTTACAATCTATGCAACAGTCATCTCGTGGATCTATGCCATTGGAACCCTGCTTGCCCTGATTCAGGGAGAGGCGTTTCAGAATGCCTTGACCGTCGGTCGTTTTGCGCGTCGCATCAGAAAATTGACGGACCCTTTTATTCTGGTGGCAGGTTATGGCAGCATCGGCCGGGAACTGGTGATGGCGTTGACAGAACGCCAGCAGCATGTAGTGGTTCTGGACAGTGATGTACAACGTATCAATGTTATGAAATTACAAAACTTGCGTGAAGATGTTCCCGGGTTTTGCGGTGATGCAAAGAATCCTGACAACCTGACGCGAGCGGGCCTGACGCATCCCCAATGCGCCGCTGTGGTTGCGCTCACCGACAGCAATGCCATCAATCTGAAAGTTGCGATTACCAGTAAACTGCTGAGGCCGAACCTCACGGTGGTCAGCAGGGCGGACTCTACCGAAGTTGAAAAGAACATGGGGTCATTTGGCACGGACTACATCGTCGACCCTTTCGAGACCTTTGCAATGCACCTCTCAATAGCATTGCAATCTCCCGGCCTGCATCTGTTGGGTGAGTGGTTGGGGGGGAATGCACACGATCCGCTGGCCGAACCCATCTATCCTCCTCAGCAGGGCAAATGGGTGCTTTGCGGTTACGGACGTTTTGGCAAGGCTGTCTACGAGCGTTTGACCAAGGAGGGGATGGATGTGGTGGTCATCGAGGCGACACCGAATAAAACGGGTACCCCGCAGGCTGGAGTCGTGATTGGCAAGGGAACTGAAGCAGCGACTTTGATGGAAGCGAATATCGATAATGCGGTAGGCATTGTCGCCGGCACGGACAGGGATGTGGATAATCTCTCAATCATCATGACGGCGCGTGAACTGAATCCGGATCTGTTCGTTATCCTCAGGCAGAACCAGCGCACCAACATGACCATTGTCAAGGCTGTGCATGCCAATATGGTGATGCATCCGAGTCAGATTATCGCCAATAAAATTCGCCTGTTGCTGGCAACGCCCATGCTGCAGGAGTTCATGTCACTGGCAAAAGGTGAGGAGGACGACTGGGCCTGTGAATTGGTCAGCCGCCTGATAGCAATCTCCAGTGAGGAGGTTCCTGATGTGTGGGAGATGACTGTCGATGAAATCCATGCGGAAGCTGTCTACTCCGCCCTGACAACATTGGGAAAAGTCGTCACCATCGGTGATCTGGAGCGCAATCCGCGTGAGCGCAAACGCCGTCTTCCGGTCATTCCTCTGCTGATGAATCACCGGGGCTCGCTTATCCTGCTGCCGAGGAAAGATCAGACAGTCTCTGCCAGAGACAAAATTCTATGGTGCGGCCGCTATTCGGTACAATCAAAAATGACCTGGACACTTCAGCATCCGGTTGCACTGGAGTATGTCCTGCAGGGCAAGACGGAGCCGAGAAACTGGCTCTTCAGGCGTTTGACGAGGCAATGATTTCCTCGTTTCCTTGCGCCCGCGTGGAACACACTTTGCTTGCACTGCCCCGCGGTAACTGCTCAATAATCTCCCGGTGAATGCCGTCATTGCGAGGGAGCCTAAGCGACTGCGGCAATCTGCAGAAAAATATATTTTCAGAAAAATTTACAAAACCAAGAACTTTTCTGATTAACCCCGGTCTATTAATTACTGCTTACCACTTTTAACGTTTTTTTCAGTGGTTATACAGTTATATGTGACTCCCCTTTGACTCAGTTAACCAGCGTTTGTGACAAAACGCTGGTATTTTTTTGCGTGTTCAAGATGCACTATTTCAATCAGTGCTATAAAATCCAACCCTTGAAATTCAGAATACTTCTAAAAACATACTGCAAGGGGTGCATCGATGTTCAATTCCACTGAAAAAAGATTCTACTCTCTCTGCTATTGCTATCACCTGGCGCGCTGTTTGCAGCTGAAGGTGACCTCAACGCCGCCAATACCTCTTGGATACTGACATCAACTGCTTTGGTGCTGTTCATGACCCTGCCGGGACTGGCGCTCTTCTACGGAGGCCTGGTGCGCGCCAAGAACGTGCTCTCCATTCTGATGCAGTGTTTTGCGATTGCCGGCATCTCCTCGATCCTGTGGCTGGTCGTTGGTTACAGCCTGGCTTTTGGCGAAGGAGGCCCCTTGATTGGAGATTTCAGCAAGGTGATGCTCTCAGGAATCGGCCGCGAAACGGTCGCCGGGGATATCCCCGAATCCCTCTTCATGTTGTTTCAGATGACCTTTGCGATTATTACCCCGGCGTTGATCATCGGTGGTTATGCGGAGCGTATGAAGTTCTCGGCGATGGTGATCTTCAGCGCGGCATGGCTGCTGCTGGTCTACGTGCCCGTGACCCACTGGGTGTGGGGCGGCGGCTGGCTGCAGGAGATGGGACTGTATGATTTTGCTGGCGGCACCGTGATTATCGGGCTGCTGGCAGGCTCGGTGTGCTTTGTTGCAACCCTGACTCTCAAGCAGAAACTGAAGATCGATGATTCACTCGATGTCTTTCCGGTGCATTGCGTTGGCGGCATCATGGGAACACTGCTGGCCGGTGTTTTCGCTGCGACCTCTCTGGGTGTTTTCAGCGGCTACGGTTTTGCAGAGGGTATCCAGAGCATGGCGGGACAGATCAAGGTGCAATTCATCGGGGTTGCCGCAACCATTGTTTTCACCGCAGTTGTCACATACGCACTGCTGAAGATCATCGACCTGGTAGTAGGTCTACGCGTGACCGAAGAGCAGGAGGTCGAAGGCCTGGATATCGCACTCCACGAAGAGCGCGGCTATGTCGGGTTATAGGGTTTTTCAAACTTGACGTAGATCCCTCAACACAATAGACTAATCTTAGCTAATCAATGAAAAGGTGATTTGTCATGATGGTCAATATGCATGAGGCAAAGAGTACGCTATCCAAACTGGTCGAGCTTGTTCAGAATGGCGAAGAGGTTGTCATTGCCAAAGCCGGCAACCCGGTTGCGCTTTTGAAACCCTATAACAAATTGGCAAAAAGGCGCACTCCCGGCGCCTTGAAGGGAACGTCATTTGACATGAGCCGGTTCGATGCAGCCGATGAGGAGATACGTCAGTTGTTTGATGGAGACCGGTAATGCGCTATCTGCTCGATACGCATATCATTCTCTGGTGGCTCTATGATGACCCAAAACTTCCCCGCAGACACAGGCAAATAATCAGTGAAGCCGATAACCATATTCTCGTCAGTGTGGCGAGTCTGTGGGAAATCGAAATCAAAAGGGCTATAGGCAAGCTTGTTGTCGATTCAGGCTACATCGACGCGATCAAATCGGATGGGCTTGAACTTCTTAGTCTCCATCCGAGCCATATCGTTGAATTGCGATCACTTCCACTCTATCACAATGATCCTTTTGACAGGATGCTTGTTGCCCAGGCGCAAGCAGAATGCCTGATACTACTCACTATCGACAAGATGGTGGAAAAATATGATGTCGAAATCGTCTGATATCAAAATAACCCACGCATGAAATCCATTAAAACAGAAGAAATATCAGCTATTATTTGTGATATAGTGGCATAAATCATCTATATAATGCTCGTTAATGGAAATTGTCGTCAAAGCTTGGCTAAATGGAAAAATGGCTACCGCAGGCAAACTGCGCTGGTCAGGTCCGCGTATGGAGTTCTGGTATCACCAGGATTTTCTGCAGCACGGCTACGCCCTTGACCCGGTCAATTTGCCGTTGAACGAGAGCATTTTTGAGGGGGTACACCATCTTCAAGGGCCATTGGGTGTGTTTGGCGATGCATTGCCGGATGCCTGGAATAGCTACGTACTGACGCAACTGCACAAACGACTATTTTCAGATTGGGAAAAATTGTTGGCTGATACCTCGCCACAAAGACTGGGGGCGATGCAGTTCTTTTCCAACTCGAGTAGTAAAGAGACGCCACGGTTCCATGAACTGGAGTGGTTAGAGCGTATTGCGGAGTGGATTTCCGGCTCAGATCATAGTGAGCCACTGCCTGACCTTGAATTGGGTAGCAGTGCAGGTGGCGCCAAGCCGAAGACGTTGATTCGTCTGGATGGCGAGGAGTGGATGGCAAAATTCCCGGCGCGTGATGAGATTATCCCGGCGCCGTGGCTGGAACACGGGGCCATGTCCCTTGCTGCTACCTGTGGCGTCAGGACAGCGCAGACGCGGGTTATCGTTTTGAATAACGCTGCGAAAACACCGGTTTTACTGGTGAAGCGTTTTGATCGGTCCGGATTTGACAGATTACAGATGCTAAGCGCCCATACCCTGTGTGGTGTGCTGAAAAATGAGCAGGGTACAGTAGTGAATGATTATCGCAGTTACCTGCGCTTTGCGGATCGCCTCGCCATGACAAGTGAGGCTGATCCTGTGGACAGACGCGAGCTGTTTCGGCGCGCAGCGTTTAACATACTGATTGGGAATCATGATGACCACGCCAGGAACCACGTTATCGTTCGTGGTCTGGATGGTAAGTGGCGTTTGTCCCCGGCTTTTGACCTGGTTCCGGGGTCGGGCAACCGACGTGACTTGGCCATGACTATTGGCCAGTATGCAAATGAAGCAAGTGTCAGGAATCTGTTGAGTGAATGCGAGCGTTTTGCCTTATCGAGTAGTGAAGCAAAAACCATTGTCGCACAACTGCTTGATGTGATGCCGGGCTGGCGGCAAATATTCGCGCAGGCGGGTGTCCCGGAGCGCTGGATTAACGACATCGCATGGGCGATCAGGGCGGATATCGATGTTTGAAGAGAGTGAAGAGCAACTGCAAAAGACGGCGACGTTTCTGCGTCTCGCACGTAAGCGCCGGGGCTGGACACAACAAAGCGTTGCCAATCGCCTGCAAATCAGCCTTGATACCGTAAAACGCGCCGAGCGAGGGGAGCCAGGCATAAAAACCGGAACCCTGTTGACGTTTCTTGCGCTTTATCAGAGGCTGAATGCCTTTGCGGATGTGATTGATCCTGATCAGGATTGCATCGGCATCAGCCTTGCCAATGAACGCTTGCCGAAGCGAGTGAGAGAGCAGAAGTATGATCGTGATTTTTAATCAAAACGTAAAAAGATCAGACTCAGTTCCGATTGAGTCTGACCCCTTTGGCACCTTTGGCACAGACTCCTTTGGCACACGGGTTATGATAAACTGACGAGTGGTACAGTCAGCGTCATTACAGGTGGGTATGAGGTTCATGAAAATGAGTAATGTAGATGTTTTGAAGCCTTCATCGAAGGCATCATCGGGTTCGCCATCAGTCCAACAGCTTTTGCACAGCAGGCTGAAAGCTGCAGCGCCTCGAACGGTTCAGCGCGGCACGGACTTTATTGTTGCCATTTTGCTGTTTGCCGTCCTGGCATGCCTGCCGGTGGTCGGTTTTGCTGCCCTGACATGTGAGCCCGAAGGCTACATGGTGCAGGGCCTTAGTCGTTGTACAAAAATAACTTCCCCATCCTGCTTGCCCTGTTGTCCCTCTTCTGCGTTGCAGCAAAAGTTACATAACGCTGCTATGCGCCTCTTGCTGCGCCTTGAATAGGAACA
>JAUXDV010000230.1 GCA_030620735.1 Gammaproteobacteria bacterium | reverse complement strand
CCAGTGTTTCGAGCAACTTGTCACGCTCTTCACTGTATTCCGCTTCCACAACGGCGCGGCGGGAGACAACCACATTGTTGCGCTGCTGATCCAGTTTGATGACCTTGAACTCAAGATCTTTGCCTTCCAGATAGGCGGTATCACGTACGGGACGGACATCGACCAGCGAACCGGGAAGGAATCCACGCACCTGGCCCAGATCGACGGTAAAGCCGCCCTTGACCTTGCCATTGATGCGGCCAGTGATGATCTCCTGATCATCGAACGCTTTTTCAAGCGAGATCCATGCGTGATGGCGCTTTGCCTTTTCACGCGACAGGCGGGTTGCTCCAAAACCGTCTTCTACGGCATCCAGCGCAACCTCGACCTGGTCACCAATGGCGATTTCGAGATCACCATTGGCATCTAAAAACTGTTCTTTTGGAATCGTACCTTCTGATTTAAGGCCGGCATTGACAACGACAAAGTCATCGTTGACGTCAATTACGGTACCCATGATCATGGTACCGGGCTTTAAGTTAAGATTGGCTACACTCTCTTCAAAGAGATCTGCAAAACTTTCGGTCATTGTGAAATAGTCCTGATGCCCAAAGGCATCCCGTATTGCTGATCGCACAGCAATTCAATAGTCGTTAAATAAATTCAGCCTGCTACTAAATAGTGACAGACTCCCATTAAAGAGCAGAAATCAAAGTGGCAGATCACAGTTTTCATGCGCCTGCGCCAGGATTTGCTCAACTACCTCGTCGATAGTCAGCGCCGAGGAATCTATCATCAGCGCATCATCAGCCGCACGCAACGGGGCTTCAGAGCGATTCATATCACGCTCATCACGCTCACGAATCTCCTCGACAAGACTCGTAAGAATAACAGGCATTCCTTTCTCTTTCAACTGTTTATACCTTCTACGCGCCCGTTCTTCCGCACTTGCCGTAAGAAATATTTTAAGGGCAGCCTGAGGAAATATGACCGTACCCATATCCCGCCCGTCGGCAACCAGTCCCCGTGAGGTTGCAAATCGCTGCTGCCAGCCAAGCAATGCAGCCCGAACTTGCGCAACTGCCGCCACTCGGGAGGCGTCATTACCCGCAGTCTCGCTCCTGATAGAATCCGTAACATCCTGTTTTTTAAGTAGTATTTTTCCATCGCGAAATTCAACCTGGAGGTGACCGGCAATCTCCCCGAGGGTATGCACATCATCAAAATCAGCGTTCTGGTTTCGCGCCTGCAGTCCGGTCAACCGATACAGTGCACCGCTGTCGAGTACTCTCCAGCCGAGGTTTTTCGCCACTATTGCAGCAATGGTTCCTTTACCGGATCCCGAGGGGCCGTCGATGGTAATAATTTTTTTATTCATATTTTTTCCACTTGCTTACTCAATAAATCAGAGCCCCCGTCATTGCGAGCGTAGCGTGGCAATCTCGGGAAGATTGTCGCGTCGGCGGAGCCTCCTCGCAATGACACTCGATTAGAGTGTCACTTCCAATGTCATACCGATGCTGTTGACGAGCTCCGCAAAGCCTGGAAATGATGTATCGACGTTGGCGCAGTCATCGATCACAATCTCTCCATCGGCGCGCAAAGCAGCGATCGCAAACGCCATGGCGATGCGATGATCGCCGTGAGAGTCCACTCTACCGCCGTTCATTGCCCCGCCTCTGATCACCATGCCGTCCGCGGTCGGGGTTGCATCGATTCCGAGTGTTTGCAGGCCATCCGCCATCACCTGGATACGGTCGCTCTCCTTGACCCTGAGCTCTTCGGCACCAGTCAGCACCGTCTCGCCCTCGGCACAGGAGGCGGCCACGAACAATACCGGAAACTCATCGATCGCCAGCGGCACCTGTGATTCAGGGATATGAATCCCCTTCAACTCCGCCCCGCGTACACGCAGATCCGCGACAGGCTCCCCTCCCGCCTCCTGCTGATTCGATATCTCGATCGACGCGCCCATCTGCCGCAGAATATTGATCACGCCGATGCGGGTGGGATTCATACCCACATGGCGCAGCGTCAAATCAGATCCCCGTGCAATCGAAGCGCCGACCAGAAAAAACGCCGCCGACGAGATATCTGCAGGCACATCAATTGATGTTGCTGTCAGAGCGCCGCCGCCATCGAGGCAGATACGACTGCCATCGGTAGTCACCTTATAACCAAAACCACGCAGCATGCGTTCGGTATGATCCCGCGTCGGCGCCGGTTCGACCACACAGCTCTCTCCCTGCGCATAGAGGCCGGCCAGCAACACGCAGGATTTCACCTGCGCACTCGCCACCGGCATCTGGTAATGGATGGGGTCGAGATGCTCGACCGCCTTGATATGCAGCGGCGCCGTGCCTTTGTCGGTGGTATCGATGGCGGCCCCCATGCTGGAGAGGGGGTCTGTCACTCTGCGCATCGGACGTGAAGAGAGCGAAGCATCTCCCGAGAGGGTCAGATTCATCCCCTGGCCTGCAAGCAATCCGCACAGCAGCCGCATGGATGTTCCCGAGTTGCCCAGGTCCAGCGCATCTGACGGCTGCTGTAAACCCTGCATGCCGACGCCCTGAACAGTCACCCTGCCATCGTGCGGACCATCGATAGAGACCCCCATGGCGCGAAACGCTTTCAGGGTGGCGAGGCTATCCTCCCCTTCAAGGAAGCCGCTGATCTGCGTCACACCGTCCGCCAGAGAGCCAAGCATGATGGATCGATGTGAAATAGACTTGTCACCCGGAACACGTATGCTCCCTTGCAGAACTCCGCCGGGCTTTACCTGAAAACGTATATGATTTGTCAAAATTGACTCCGGGATGAACGATAATGCGGCGCAAAGCTTACCGCTGCATCATTGTAGTGTAAACTGCGCGCCCAACAAACATGAACAGCCGCTAAATTGACTATGCCAAACGATAATCCTAGCCTGGTGCTGGCTTCCACCTCTCCGTTCCGCCGTGAACTGCTGAGAAAACTGAGGCTCCCTTTTGAAACTGCGGCGCCTGATATCGATGAATCTCCACTGCCCGATGAAGAGCCTGAATCATTGGTAAAGCGTCTCTCACTTGAAAAAGCCATAGCTGTGGCGGCAGATTTTCCACGCGCGCTGATCATTGGCTCCGACCAGGTTGCCTGCGTTGACAACCGGGTTCTCGGTAAACCCGGATCACATGACAAAGCAATGCAGCAGCTCAAATTGACATCAGGAAAAATCGTCACATTCATGACCGGCCTGACACTCTATGATTCAGCCAGCGGCAACAGTGAAACCCTGTGCGAACCATTTCACGCACACCTGAGGGAACTGACAGAGAGACAGATCGACAACTATCTGCAGCGTGAACAACCCTACAACTGCGCAGGCTCTTTCAAATCTGAATCTCTTGGCATTGCTCTGTTTACACGACTTGAGGGTGACGATCCGAATGCGCTCGTCGGCCTGCCGCTGATCCGCCTGATCGACATGCTGCAGCAGTTCGGCGTGGATGTGTTGTCATTTCCCACATCCCAATAACACCATATAACTGATTAACCACGAAAGGCACGAAAAACACGAAAATATTGAGCATCCTTCTTTTCCGGTTTACAGT
>JAUXDV010000168.1 GCA_030620735.1 Gammaproteobacteria bacterium | reverse complement strand
CGATGGTCGGCAGGCGCGGGTCGTCCCAGCCGGATACCAGGCCATCATCCACCAGCTGCGTAAGCTTGCGTTTGCTCATCACGGTATATTGCAGATTGAGGCGTGAAAACTCGATCTGCTGCGGATGGCAGTCGATGCTGATGTTGTTCAGCATCCAGTCGTACAGCGGACGGTGGTCTTCAAACTCCAGTGTGCACAGCGAGTGGGTGATCCCCTCCAGCGCATCGGAGATGGGATGGGTGAAGTCATACATCGGATAGAGACACCAGGCGTCGCCAGTCTGATGATGGATCAGGCCGCTACGGATGCGGTAGATGACCGGATCACGCATGTTGATGTTGGGGCTTGCCATATCGATTTTTGCACGCAACACCCGGCTGCCGTCCTCGAACTCACCGGCGCGCATGCGCTCAAAAAGACCGAGATTCTCCTCCACAGAGCGCTCACGCCAGGGGCTGTTTCTGCCCGCTTCAGTGAGCGTGCCGCGGTATGCACGCATCTCTTCGGCGGAGAGCTCGCACACATAGGCAAGACCCTTGCTGACCAGTTCCACTGCAAAGTCATGCAGCTGTTCAAAGTAGTCGGAAGCGAAGTAGAGATTGTCCCAGTGATACCCCAGCCACTCGACATCATGCTCGATGGCGTCGACAAACTCCTCCTCCTCCTTCTGCGGGTTGGTGTCGTCGAAGCGCAGATTGCAGCTGCCCCGGTAATCTTCGGCGATGCCGAAATTCAGCACAATCGACTTGGCGTGGCCGATGTGCAGGTAGCCGTTCGGCTCCGGAGGAAAGCGCGTTGCGATGCTGCTGTGCTTGCCACTGGCCAGATCCGCATCGATTACCTGGCGGATAAAATTTGTTGGTTTCTGTTGCTCCATCATCGGTTACTCTGCAGTTTTCTGTAAGATTGCCGCGGTCGCTTCGGCTCTCTCGCAATGACAACATCTACACGGGATTATTGAGAAGTTACGAGTAATGATTCTAATTTGGTGACTCAAGGATTACCAATCCAGGCAATTGCCTGGTCGATGCGGCGCAGCGTCGCCTCCCTGCCCACCAGCGAAAGCGTCAGGTCGAGATCAGGCGAGGGCGCCCCGCCGGTTACTGCAATGCGCAGAGGCATGGCCACCTTGCCAAATCCAACTTCAAGCTGCTCAACCACGCCAGCAACGGCGGCATGCAGGGATTCACGCGACCAGCCATCCAACTCCGAAAGCACTGTTTTGACAGCATTCAATGGCTCAATAGCCTCCGGCTTGAGCGCCCGCTTTGCCGCTTTGGCGTCATATTCTTCAAAATCACGATAATAGAAGAGCGAGATGTCAGCCAGCTCTTCGAGTGTCTGCGCGCGTTCACGCTGCGCCTCGACAACTGCCTGCAGATGATGCCCCACCGTAACCTCGAGGCCGCGCTGATTCAGATGCGGCGCCAGCTGAATCGCAACATGGCGGGCATCGTGCTGTTTCAGATAGTGCTGATTGACCCACTGCAGTTTTTCAGTGTTGAAGGCGGACGGCGCCTTGTTGACCCCCTCCAGTTCAAACAGTTCGATCATCTCTTCAGTAGAAAAAATCTCCTGGTCGCCATGAGACCAGCCGAGTCGCACCAGGTAGTTGAGCAGCGCATCGGGAAGGTAACCCTCCTCTTTGTACTGCATGACGCTGACCGCGCCATGACGCTTGGAGAGGCGCGCACCATCATCGCCGAGAATCATCGGTAAATGGGCGTATTTCGGAACCGGAAGATTCAGCGCCTGCAGCATATTGATCTGCCGCGGCGTATTGTTGATATGGTCGTCGCCGCGAATCACATGCGTGATGTGCATATCGGCATCATCCACTACCACGGTCAGGTTATAGGTGGGAGATCCGTCGCTGCGGCGAATGATCAGGTCATCGAGTTCGCGGTTGTTGATGAACAACCTGCCACGAATGAGGTCGTCAACCACCACGTCGCCTTCGTCGGGATTGCGAAAGCGGATCACGTGGGGCTCGTCACCGGCAATATCCCGCTCTCTGCAGTGGCCATCATAGCGCGGCTTCTGCTTGCGCTTCATCTGCTCGTCACGCAGCCTGTCAAGACGTTCCCTGCTGCAGTTGCAACGATAGGCGACTCCCTTCATCATGAGCGACTCGATCACCTCCTCGTAACGCTCAAAACGCTCTGTCTGGAAAAAGGGGCCCTCATCATAGTCGAGGCCCAGCCACTCCATACCTTCAAGAATGGCGTTGACTGACTCCTGCGTTGAACGCTCCAGGTCGGTGTCTTCGATGCGCAGCACGAAATCGCCGCCATGTTTGCGCGCATAAAGCCAGGAGAAGAGCGCTGTGCGCGCGCCGCCGACGTGCAAGTAACCGGTTGGACTGGGAGCGAATCTGGTGCGAATGGTCATGGTTTTATGGGGCTCCACCTAAAGTTAGCAGTTGGCAGTTGGCAGTTGGCAGTTGGCAGTTGGCAGTTGGCAAAAGCATAATCGAGTCATTGCCATCACAACTCTTGTTGCTGCAATCTGATAGCTTTGCAATAAGTCCGCGCATAGTCCGAGCCTGCGTAGGATGCTGCTGAGCTTGCGAAGCGCATCTGTCGAATAAACCCGCGATTGATGCGCTTCGTTCCTCAGCAGCATCCTACATATTGCTGCATTATGCGGACTTATATGGAATATTACGTAATCTGTAATTTTGTTGTTGTTTTTACTGCAAACTGCATACTGACGACTGCAAACTTTCCTATCAGTTCTTCATTATCTTCACAGAACTGTCGGAACGCAACTGTTTGATATAGCCGGCCAGTGAACTTTGTCCACGCGCCGTTTCCATGTTGAGACGTTCACTGTCACGCTCTTCTGCAGTGAGCACAGCCGGGTCGCCATCGATGACGGAAGAGACGCCAACAACAGCAACGCTGCCGTTTGCCATTTCAACCTTGCCGTAGCTGCTTTTCCCTTCTGCAGGGCGCGTCAGAATAAAAGATTTGCTGATGATCAGGGGATCAACATCCTGGTTTCCAGTGCGTTTTACTCTATTATCCTGTACGAGTTTCAATGATTCGTCAGCAGCAATATCGCCCATATTGCCACCCTCCTGCGTGAGCTTATTCAATACCTCGTCCGCGCGTTTTTGAGTGAGCTCAGTAGTCTGCTCTTTTTCCAGAATCGAGCGAATCCCGGCACTGACCTCATCCAGGGGCTTTGCGGTCTCCTCTTCATGATTCGCTATACGAACGACCATGTAGTTGTCGTCCTCAAGTTCCAGCACATCACTGTTGCGTCCGGAGTTCAGCACATCATCACCAAAGGCTGCTTGAATAATTTTCGCATCGGCAAATTTGCCGCTGGCTCCCGTGCGTGGAACCCAGTCACTCTCCTGGACCTTGACGCCAACCGCATCGGCTACCGTCTGCAGCGTGCCTGAATCAGCATACGAGAGTTCTGCAAGCTGATCATATTTCTCGCCGAAGAGCGCATCGGCTTCTCTCTTTTTAAACTCATCTGCAAGCTGTTGTTTGACGTCATCAAATGACTGCAGATCTCCACCCTCGATCTTTGTCACCTGGATGATGTGATAGCCGAATCGCGAACGCACCAGTTCACTGACCTGATCCTGCTGCAGAGCAAATGCTGCATCCTCAAAGGGTTTGACCATCATGCCGCGCTCTACAACACCAAGGTCGCCACCATTGGATCCGGAGCCCTTGTCATCAGAGTGCTCCCTGGCAAGTTCAGCAAAATCAGCCCCGGCTTTTATCTCGTCAAGCAGCTTTAAAGCCTCTGCTTTGGCGTCATCATCGCTGACATCACCGCCAACCTTGATCAAGATATGACGTGTCGTACGTGTTTCAGAACTCCTGAACTCATCCTTCCGCTCTTCATAGCTCGCCTTGAGCGCCTCTTCGTCGACGCCGATATCAGCTGACAGAACCGCATGATTGAGTTCCACATACTCCAGCTTGACGTGCTCCGGACGGCGGAAATTTTGCTTGTTTTCATTGTAATAGGTTTCAATATCGCTGTCGCCGATCTCGACCTGATCCTTATAGCTGTCAGAATCTATCATCAGCCATGAGACCACCCGCTGCTGATTTTTACGCCTGATCAATGCGTCAATTTCAGCATCGGTGACAAATGCCGAAGTCGAAATGGCACCGGTCAACAGCTCTGTTCCCAGGCTCATACGCAGATTTTCGGTAAAGGCATTGATGTTGCGGCCCTGCGATCTCATCACCCGCTCGTACTCATCCTTGTCGAAAACACCATCGCGCTGAAACACCTGCATGCTGCGGATCTGCTGCCTCACCATCTCGTCTCCGGCGCGAATGTTGAGATTATCGACCTGCTGCGTGAGCAATGCTTCCTGGATCATCTCATTCATCACCTGCTGGCGCAGCATGTCATCATTAAAAAACTCGGGAATTTTGCCGCCAAACTGCTGACGCAGGTTAGCGCGATAGTTGTTGAGGCTGCTCTCCATGCTGCGCTGGGTAATCTCGACTTTTCCGACTTTGGCAACGACCGGGTCTGCGCCTCCGCCCACATACTCCTGGATGCCCCACAGCGCGAAGGGAATACTGATCAAAATTACAATCGCATAGGCAAACCAGCCCTGTGCTCTATCTCGAATTTGCTGCAACATGGTATTAACCCGGTATGCGATAACTTCCAATTAATAAAAAAGGGGCATCCGGATGGATGCCCCTTTCTGAATAGTGGCGGAGCGGACGGGACTCGAACCCGCGACCACCGGCGTGACAGGCCGGTATTCTAACCAACTGAACT
>JAUXDV010000334.1 GCA_030620735.1 Gammaproteobacteria bacterium | reverse complement strand
TCGCTTATCCCCACTCCGACAGGCCATAAGATTCAACCATGAAAGTTTTTTGTATTTTTTCGTGCTTTTCGTGTATTTCGTGGTAAAAAAACAAAATAATTAATTGAGAATGGAACCTGCACTATGAAAGATAAAAAAATCGCCTTTATCGGCGCCGGCAACATGGCGGCCGCCCTGATCAAGGGGCTGATCCAGGATGGGCATCCGGCTGAAAACATCACTGCATCCGATCCCGACCGCGACAAGCTCAATCTCATCGGCGAGCAAACAGGCATTGGCGTCAACAGCGACAATAGTGCAGCGATTGCTGACGCTGATGTCGTCGTCATTGCCGTCAAGCCGCAGGTCATCGAAGCTGTCGCCAGCGGAATCTCGACTGCCGTTGCTGAAAGGCAGCCGCTGGTCATCTCCATCGCCGCCGGCATTCCCACATCGCATCTTCAGCAGTGGCTGGGTGAGACCACAGCCATCGTTCGAAGCATGCCGAACACTCCCGCGATGCTGCAGGCTGGCGCAACAGGGCTGTTTGCCGCTGCAAATGTCAACGACGAGCAGCACAGTCTGGCCGAATCCATCATGCGCGCAGTCGGCCTCACGATCTGGGTGGAACAGGAGTCTCTGATCGATGCCGTCACTGCTGTATCAGGCAGTGGCCCCGCCTACTTTTTCCTCTTCATGGAGCACATGATCCGTGCAGCCAAAGTGCTGGGACTGCCCGAAGAGAGCGCGCATCTGCTGACACTGCAGACAGCGCTCGGTGCTTCGAGGATGGCGCTGGAGAGCGATGACAACCCGGCGACACTGCGCACCATGGTAACTTCACCCGGAGGAACCACGGAACAGGCAATCAACACCTTTGAAACCGGGGGACTTGAGCAGTTGGTCATGGACGCCATGCGTGCTGCAAGAGACCGCTCGGTAGAACTCTCCTCGCAAATCCAGGATTGACACCATGGACTCTGGCTACCTCGCTACTCCCCTGATTTTTCTCGTACAGGTCATCTTTGGTTTTTACACGCTGATGGTGATGCTGCGTTTTCTATTGCAACTGGTGCGGGCGGACTTCAACAACCCTGTCTCCCAGTTTGTCCTCACACTGACAACGCCTGTTCTCAAGCCACTGAGGAGATATATCCCCGGCTATCGTGGACTGGACATAACATCGCTGCTTGTCGCCTGGCTTGTCAAAACCGTTGAGATCGCCATTATTCTGCTGCTCTCGGGAGCAGCGGGTGTCGCACATGCCATTTTGTGGGCGATACCGGCGCTGGTTTCGCTGGTGTTTATGATATTTACCGTCTCGATTTTCATCGGCGTGCTGCTGAGCTGGTTCCAGGCTGGCTACTCCCATCCAGTGGCTGGCGTCATTCACTCGCTGAATGCACCGATACTGCGGCAGGCAAGACGTTTTGTGCCTGTCATTTCAGGAATCGACCTGGCGCCATTGGCTGCAATCCTCGCCCTCACCGTTCTGAAAATGCTGGTGATGCCTATCCTGTATGCACTTGTCGGTATGCCACCCGGTATTTTTTAGCGCCTTGCGACACTACTAACCACTCAGATCCAGAAACGGCATCACCGAGAAGTAGAGGATTGCAGCAACTGCTGCGACATAGAGCAGCATGCGCAGCGGATCCTCTGTGAAGATGTCGAACAGGGTTCTGTTCTCGCCCCGCTCCTTCCGGCGCGCATATTCGCTCTTCATGCGACTGCAGCGCTCCTCCTGATAGGCTTCCAACATCTGTTTCGCCTGCTTCAGCTGGCTGTTGTCACGCAGCCAGATCGCCGGCATCGATATCCCCCAGTTGCCCGCGCTGGTTTCATAGAAATCGATCTCGCTTGCCTTCAGCAGTTCACGAATTTCATCGGCTTCATCATCCGGGACACCTCTGAGTCTGAAAAGAATGACTGACATGCAAATATTTCCTATCGTCAAGAAATCCCGTCATTGCGAGGAGGCTCCGCCGACGCGGCAATCTGCCTGGCGTTGC
>JAUXDV010000180.1 GCA_030620735.1 Gammaproteobacteria bacterium | reverse complement strand
ATGCTCTTCTCGCATGCGGTCCATCAATACAGAACCGACCATGCCCCGCCATCCAACAAAACCAACACGTTTCATCTTGCTAACCTGAGTAAATCACAAAAAACTTCAAAAGACTTTTTACCACGAAAGGCTCGAAAAACACGAAAAATGAGACTATTTGTTTTGTTCGTCATTGCGTGCGGGCGTGGCAATCCCGTTACATCAAACACCTCAGATTGCTTCGTTCCTCGCAATGACACTGCCCCCGTCATTGCGAGGGAGCCTAAGCGATCGCGGCAATCTTGCTGGTACAGGAGATCCTTCACTACGTTTGCAATGACGATTACAGCGCCGCTACCACTGCATCGCCCATGGTATCCGTGCCTACTTCCGTCATTCCATCGGACATGATATCAGCTGTGCGCAGACCGGCGTCGAGAACCTGGTTCACCGCCTGCTCGATACGCCCGGCCATGTCAGTCTGATCCAGCGTATAGCGCAGCATCATGGCGACAGAGAGAATCGTCGCCAGCGGATTTGCCCTGTTCTGACCGGCAATATCCGGAGCCGAACCATGAATCGGTTCATACATCCCCTTGCTGTTCTCATCCAGGGAGGCTGACGGCAGCATGCCGATAGAGCCGGTTAGCATCGCCGCTGCATCGGAGAGAATATCGCCAAACATATTGGTGGTGACCATCACATCGAACTGTTTTGGCGCCCGCACCAGTTGCATGGCCGCATTATCCACGTACATGTGCTCAAGATCCACATCGGGATAATCCGCAGCAGCCGTGGTGACAACTTCACGCCACAGCTCGGTGCACTCCAGCACATTCGCCTTGTCTACCGAACAGAGTCGCCTGCCGCGTTTCATGGCGATATCAAAAGCAATCCTGCTGATACGGTCGATCTCGGTTTCCTTGTAGACAAGCGTGTTAAAACCCTGGCGTTCACCACTCTCAAGTACTCGCACACCACGCGGTTCGCCAAAATAGATGCCGCCGGTCAACTCCCGCACGATCATGATATCGAGACCGGAAACGATCTCCGGCTTCAACGAGGATGCATCGGCAAGCTGCGGGTAGAGAATCGCGGGGCGAAGGTTGGCAAACAGGTTGAGTCCCGCGCGCAAACCCAACAGCCCTTTCTCCGGGCGAATCGAGATATCCAGACCCTCCCATTTGGTTCCGCCAACGGCGCCGAGCAGAATCGCATCACACTCTTTCGCCAGCTCCAGGGTCGCATCAGGCAGCGGATGACCTGTCGCATCGATAGCTGCTCCACCGACCAGCGCTTCATCCATCGTAATTTCAAGTCCATGATCATCGCGCAGGGTTGCGAGAACCTTGACCGCTTCGGTCACGATCTCCGGGCCAATGCCGTCACCGGGAAGAATCAATAGTTTTTTACTCATTATATTTACCTTGTTTTTTTGTAACCCCGTCATTGCGAGCGCAGCGCGGCAATCTCACCACATCAGACGCCTGAGATTGCTTCGTCGCAGGCTCCTCGCAATGACAAATCAACTCATTATGCAAATAACCAGGGCGCCACAACACGGCGTCTCTCCTCGTAGGCGTCAATCGCATCAACATGCTGCAGTGTCAGACCGATATCATCCAGTCCCTCGAGCAGGCAGTGCCTGCGAAAAGGATCAACCTCAAACTTGATCACTTCATCACCAACACGCAGTTGCTGCTGTTCAAGATCAACATCGATATGCAGCGCAGTCTCACCGCCAGCCTTGTTGAAGAGGCCATCGGCGACTTCCGCATCGAGCACAATCGGCAGGATGCTGTTCTTGAAACAATTATTATAAAAGATATCGGCATAACCTGGAGCAATGATGACGCGAAAGCCATAATCAGCCAACGCCCAGGGGGCGTGCTCACGGGATGAACCGCATCCAAAATTTTCCCGCGCAAGCAGTATCGAAGCTCCCTGGTAGCGTGGATCATTGAGGATGAAGTCTGGATTCGGCTGGCGCTTGCTGTTGTCCATCCCGGGTTCGCCATGATCGAGATAGCGCCACTCATCGAACAGATTGGGTCCGAAACCACTGCGCTTGATCGATTTCAGAAACTGTTTCGGAATGATCGCGTCAGTATCCACATTGGCGCGATCCAGAGGACAAACTGCGCCGGCAAAAGGTGTGAATTTTTCCATGATTACAACTCCCTGATATCAACAAAATGACCGGCTATAGCCGCGGCGGCGGCCATTGCCGGACTGACAAGATGGGTGCGCCCGCCCTGCCCCTGGCGTCCCTCGAAGTTACGGTTCGATGTCGAAGCACAACGCTCTCCCGGTTCGAGGCGGTCTGCATTCATCGCCAGGCACATGGAGCAACCCGGATCACGCCATTCAAAACCGGCATCAATAAAAATGGCGTCGAGCCCCTCCTCTTCCGCCTGCTGCTTGACCAGACCGGAACCGGGAACCACCATGGCGAGAGTGATCGTGTCAGCAACGCCATGACCTTTTACCACAGCCGCCGCCGCCCGCAAATCCTCGATGCGGGAGTTGGTGCAGGAACCGATAAAAACTTTGTCCAATACGATTTCAGTGATCGGCGTATTCGCTTCAAGCCCCATATAGTCCAGTGCGCGGCGCATGCCGTCAGCCTTGACTGCATCATCGATACTCTCAGGATCAGGCACTCTGGCATCGATGCCGACCACCATCTCCGGCGAAGTTCCCCAGGTCACCTGGGGCACGAGGGCGGCAGCATTGATTCTGACAACCTTGTCAAATACGGCCCCTTCATCTGAATGCAGTGATTTCCAGTAAACAACCGCCTGCTGCCATTGATCTTCAGATGGCGCATAGGGCCGTCGCTTAACGTAATCGATGGTTTTGTCATCAACAGCGATAAAACCTGCACGTGCTCCGGCCTCGATTGCCATATTGCAAAGCGTCATGCGACCCTCTACAGAGAGATCACGGATCGCTTCACCGGCAAACTCTATCGCATATCCGGTTCCGCCTGCCGTGCCGATCTCCCCAATAATGGCAAGAATGATATCTTTCGCCGTCACCCCGGCTGCGGCCTTGCCATCGACCTCGATCAGCATCGAGCGTGATTTTTTCTGGATCAGGCACTGTGTCGCAAGCACATGCTCGACTTCAGAGGTGCCGATACCAAAGGCCAGTGTGCCGAGGGCGCCGTGCGTCGAGGTATGCGAGTCGCCACAGACGACCGTCATGCCGGGCAATACTGCTCCCTGCTCCGGTCCGATGACATGCACGATCCCCTGGCGGATGTCATCCATGTCGAACTCGGTAATGCCGAAATCAACACAATTCCGACCCAGCGTCTCCACCTGAAGCCGCGATACAGGATCAGCAATCCCCTGGTCACGGTCGGTGGTAGGGACATTATGATCCGGAGTTGCCAGATTGGCATCGACACGCCGGGGCTTGCGCCCGGCAAGGCGCAGGCCTTCGAATGCCTGCGGTGAAGTCACCTCATGCACCAGCTGGCGGTCGATATAGAGCAACGCCGTACCATCCTCGCCAGTGCGGACGACATGATCATCCCAGAGTTTGTCGTAGAGAGTTTTGGGGTACATTTTTAATTCCAGGGAAGTTTTAGGTATTAGGTTTTAGCTTAACTTTTATCTTTTTTTCGTGCTTTTCGTGTATTTCGTGGTTAACTCTTTCAATCCAGCGTGATGTGCTCATTAAGTCTGGATTTCAGTGATGCCTTGATGTGCTCGATCTCAGCATCTGAATATGGCTCTGATTGCTTCGCACCCCACACCACTCCCGGCCAGCAATAGTCTGATGAATGCCTGCCAACGATGTGCACATGCAGCTGTTTGACGACATTGCCGATCGCCGCAACATTCAGTTTCTCGATAGAAAACTCGCTGTTGATGAAGTCAGAGAGCAGGTTGATCTCTTCGAGCAACTGCACCTGCTGCTCTCCTGGCAACTGGTAGATCTCCGTTGCCTGTGTCACAGGGACCAGGATAAACCAGGGGACCAGCGCATTGTTCATCAACAGCAACAGGCTGCAGTCGAGTTCACCAAGGATCAGGCAGTCACCGGCAAGGCGCGCATCCACTTCAAAGTCGCCTGAGTCTGCACCCGCATCAGGCATTGTAATGACTCTCGACATAGTCATTCAACAGCGTCATGAACTCCTGCGCGATATTATCGCCTTTTAGAGTGGTAAATTTCCGGCCATCAACAAACACTGGAGCCGCCGGACTCTCACCGGTTCCGGGAAGACTGATGCCGATGTTGGCTTGCTTCGACTCCCCCGGCCCGTTGACGATACACCCCATCACGGCAACACTCATTTTTTCGACACCTGGATGCCGTTGTTTCCATACCGGCATGCGCTCACGCAGGTGATTTTCGATCTCTTTCGCCAACTCCTGGAAATAGGTGCTGGTTGTGCGTCCACAGCCCGGACAGGCGATAACCATCGGAGAGAAAGAACGCAGACCAAGTGACTGCAGAATCTGCTGTGCAACCTCCACCTCTTTGGTGCGCGGCTCTCCCGGCTCAGGCGTCAGGGAGACACGGAT
>JAUXDV010000294.1 GCA_030620735.1 Gammaproteobacteria bacterium | reverse complement strand
ATGCTAACATTCATACCACTATTTTGTGTGCCGGGGATCTGCGGTTGAGACAACTCTATACACTGTTAATCTATCTGTTATCACCATTTCTGGTGTTGCGCCTGTGGCTGCGCGGACGAAAGAATCCCGGTTACAGGCAGCGTATTGGCGAGCGTTTTGGTTTTATTTCGCGGCAGATTCCACAACAGTGCATCTGGATACATGCCGTTTCTGTGGGTGAGTCCCAGGCAACCCAACCGCTGGTTCGCTGGTTGAAGGAGCAGTTTCCGGATACTACGATTGTGATCTCCACCACCACGCCAACGGGTGCTGACAGGGTCAGGGAGTTGTATCAGCAGGAGGTGACGCATCTCTATTTTCCGTTCGATATGCCTGGCGCCGTTAATCGTGTACTGGAGCGGCTGCGTCCACGGATCCTGATCATTATGGAGACCGAGATATGGCCGAATCTTTTATACATCTGCAAATGCCGGGCGCTTCCCGTAGTGCTGGCAAATGCGCGTCTGTCAGCCGATTCAGCGAAGGGTTATCAGCGTGTTGCAGGGATGACGCGTGAAGCGCTGCAGGGCTTTAGCGCCATTGCGGTGCAGAACCCGGCTGATGCGCAGCGGTTTATAGATCTGGGAGCAGTAAAACAGGATGTTCACCTGTGCGGCAGCATCAAGTTTGATGTGCGCATCCCGGCCAGTATCCGTGAGCAGGGCGCTCTGTTAAAAGCAGCCTGCGGCGCAGAGCGTCCGGTATGGATAGCCGCCAGCACCCACGCGGGCGAAGATGAGATTGTGTTGCGCGTTCACCAGCAGCTCATGCAGCGCTACCCGGATGCATTGCTGATATTGACTCCCCGTCATCCTGAACGTTTCGACGCTGTGGCTGCAATGATTGATAAATCCGGCCTCTCCTGGTCCAGACGCTCCGAGATACCTGTGTGTAAGCCCGGATTATCCGTCTATCTTGGCGACACCATGGGCGAGCTGACCGTTTTTTACGCTGCGTCCGACATTGCTTTTGTCGGCGGCAGTCTGGCATCGACCGGCGGACACAATATTCTCGAGCCCGCTTCACTGGGCTTGCCTGTGATCGTGGGCCCGCACATGACGAACTTTCTGTCGATCACGGCGCTCTTGAAGAAGGCGGGAGCATTGCATCAGGTTGACGATGAGATGGCCCTGCTGCATACGCTCGAGCAAATTTTTGATGATGCAGATATGCGCCATACGATGGGGCAGTCGGGAATCAACGTGGTGCAGGAAAATCAGGGGGCGCTGGATTGTGTTTCCACAGTTGTCAGTGATTTGATGCAGGGCAAAGCGTGAAGCTGTTGCTGTTTTCCTGGCTCTATAAAACAGTGGTGAGCACTATCATGTTGACTTGCCGGGTGAAATACTTTGGCAAGGAGATTGAAGAGCAGCTAAAAAAGCAGGGGCAAACCTGGATTTATGCCGCCTGGCATGAAAATACCGCGATGACGGCATGGTTCATACGCAATGAAAAAGTTGCAATGATGGCGAGTGACAGCAGGGATGGAGAACTCATTGCCAGGGGAATCACTCTTTTTGGCAATATTCCGGTGCGTGGTTCAGCATCCAAAGGCGGAGCGAAAGCGGTCAAGGCGATGGTGAAACTGCTGAAACAGGGCCACTCTGCGGCAATTACACCGGATGGTCCACGTGGTCCTGTACGTCGACTGCAGAAAGGGGTGCTGTATATCAGCCTGATGTCAGGAAGCCCGATTGTTGCTGCCCATATCGCGGCCAATCGGGAGTGGATTTTTCCCTCCTGGGACAAGCACCGGCTTCCCAAGCCGTTCAGCAAGGTGGTGGTCTCCTACAGCGACCCTTATTATGTAGACAGGAAACAACTCAAGCAGCATGAAGCAGCCGTGGTGGCGGAAGTTCAGCAGTTGATGCAGCGGAATGTGGAGAGGGTGGAGCGGGAACTATCGTAGGAAAGTTTGCAGTCAGGAGAACAAAGTTTGCAGTTGGCAGAAGTCTAATCGAGTCATTGCCAGCTGCAAGCCTTTTTGCTTGAAGCAGTTACTTTTTTGTTTTTACTGCAAACTGCATACTGAAGACTGCAAACTTTGTTCTCCTGACTGCCAAACGAGGGGATCGATCAAAAAACAAACGCTTCCACAGCCGGTGCATTCTCTAGCGGCGCTATCTCTGTTTCAAACAGGTTTTCACGCCGAAAGGCGTCTTCACGTACGCGTGTGATCAGCTGTGCTGTTGAGGCAGGACCAACGCCAACGATTTGAAACAGGCGCCCGCCAACGGCCAGCATTTTTTCAAAATAGTCACTGACGGCAGGGATTCCGCCGGTAACTGCGATCACATCAAATTTTTGATCCGGCGCGGTATCAAATATGTCACCTGCAACCAAGGTGACATCGCTGATGCCGATAGCCGTCAGGTGTTGCTGAGCCTGTTGCGAAAGCTGTTCGAGAATTTCAATGGAGGTAACATCATCGCTCAGCCAGTCGAGGCAGGCAGTCATGTAGCCACTGCCCGTACCGACTTCCAGAACCTTGTCCCCAGGCTTGATCTGCAATGCCTGCAGCATACGCGCCTCGATTTTCGGTTCCATCATCTGCTGACCATCGGAGAGCGGGATCTGAATGTCTGCAAAAGCGAGTCTCTTGTAGTT
>JAUXDV010000339.1 GCA_030620735.1 Gammaproteobacteria bacterium | reverse complement strand
GATGGCGTGGTGGTCGGCATTTCCGTGGATTTACTCAATGCAGTCTCGGAGAATACCGGAGTTACATTTCAGTTTGAAAACAGACTGGACCGATTTTCTGATGTTTTGAAAGGATTAATAGAACATCAGGATCCAGACGTAGTGGCGGCGATTATGCCGACCCCCGAACGGGAAAAGGTCATTCTGTTCACACCGCCCTATATCAATTCGCCCAGGTTCATTTTTACCAGGGATGACACCCCATTTGTCTCCTCGATTGAAAAGCTGTTTGGTGAAAAAGTAGCGGTGGTAAAAGACTATGTTACCCACAAAACTCTTGTTGAGATGTTTCCGGCTATTGATCAGCTGGTTTTAGACAATAATGAGGCGGCGCTTAGAGCTGTTTCATCGGGAGAGGCGATTGCCTTCATCGGTGATCTGGTCTCTACGCCGGCAATGATTAACGAATTTGGCTTGAATCACCTCAAGGTGGTCAGCCCGAGTGGACTGCCCGACCATCCCCTCGCCATGGGGGTACGCAACGACTGGCCTGAGTTGCAAAGTATTCTAAACAAGGGGCTTGCTGCGATACCGGCGGCAGAGAAGGCCGCTATTATCAACAAATGGTCTTCGGTCAAGTTTGATCACGGAATCACTCCTGCGTTTGTCTGGACGTGGGTTCTGATTATTGCCACAGCTGTTTCAGGCGCCCTGTTGTTGTTTCTCTTGTGGACGAAAAGTTTAAAAAAACAGGTGAAACATCGCACAACCGAACTCAATGCCGCCAACCAGTTATTGGAATTTGAAATTGCCGAGCGCAAGCAAGCGGGGGAAGCGCTCGCTAAAAGTGAATCGAAGTACCGCAGCCTGGTTGACAACTCCCTGCTCGGCGTCTTCAATGCCGATCTCACGGGGCAATTTTCATTTGTCAACGATGCGCTTGCGCAGATGTATGATTTCGACAGCACTGAACAGATGTTGGCTATTCGCAGCCCCTCCCTGTGGGCTAATCTTGAAAACCGCGAGCAGATGCTGTCGTTGCTAGAAAAGCATGGCAAGGTGAATAGTTACGAAGCCGAGAGCATCACCCATACAGGCCGACGCGTCCATGTGCTTATTTCGGCAAGGCTATCTGATGGAAGCGCCACCGGCATGGTGCTGGACATCACCAGGCGCAAGCAGACGGAGGAGAAACTGCGGATGAGCGAGAGCAAGTACAAAACGCTGCTCGAGAACCTGCCGCAGAAGATATTCCTCAAAGACACGCATTCCGCCTATATCTCCTGCAACGAGAACTATGCCCGCGACCTGGGAATCATGCCGGAGGAGATCGTGGGGAAGAGAGATGACGACTTCTTCCCCCGGGAGCTCGCTGACCAGTACAGTGCCGATGACAAGCGCATCCTGGAGTCAGGGCAAGCCGAGAGATTGGAAGAGCAGTATGTAAAGGACGGGAAGAAAATCTGGGTAGCTACCATCAAGACCCCCGTTCAGGACGACAGTGGTGCGGTGACGGGTTTACTTGGCGCGTTCCTAGACATCACCGAACGCAAGCAGGCCGAGCAAAAACTGCAGCAATACCAGCAGAGGCTCAAGTCACTGGCCGTTCAGCTGACCCTGGCCGAGGAGCAGGAGCGTCGGTGTATTGCTGAAGATCTACACGATCATGTCGGTCAGTCGCTCGCCCTGGCGCGCATGCAGTTGGAGGCAGCGCGCAAGGGTGAGCCGAAGAGTGATAAACGGGATGCACTGCTCGATGATATCTCCCAATCATTGTTGAAGGCGATTCAGGA
Organism: Gammaproteobacteria bacterium; assembly: GCA_030620735.1. Taxonomy (GTDB): domain Bacteria; phylum Pseudomonadota; class Gammaproteobacteria; order Chromatiales; family Chromatiaceae; genus Sva-25. The sequence continues at coordinate 98 of JAUXDV010000339.1, read as the reverse complement.
TACGCGGCATCTGATTTTCGAGTTGAGCTCACCCTCATTGAATGAGCTGGGCCTGGCGGCGGCGATCAGCGAATGGATGGATGAAAATGTCGTGAACA
>JAUXDV010000102.1 GCA_030620735.1 Gammaproteobacteria bacterium | reverse complement strand
CCAATCGGCTTACTCTTTTGCAGATCCACGATCAGCTGGATTTGATTATTGCCGAATTTGACCCGGTTGAAGTCGATGAAGGTGACGCCGACATTGGTCAGCACGGTATTGAGTTCATTTTCTTCAAGTTGCTCGAAGAGTATCTGTTCCATCTGCTGTGCAAGCTGGGATGACTCTTCCAGGGTATAGGTGACAGGGGCTTCTACATTGATAAAAAACTGACCCACATCGCTCTGGCCAAACAGTAAAAATGGAATGCGGGTGACTGCGATGGTGACGACAATGGCGAGCACACCAATGGTGAGCAGCGCTGTATGGTAGCGATAGTGCAGGGCTGTGCGCAGTAGTTTCAGATAGTTGTTGTTCATGCGCTTCCACACGGCGCGATGATCTTTTTGTGCTGAAGCCGGCTTGAGCCACTCCGCGGCATGCGACGGCAGAATGCCGAAAGCCTCGATCAGTGATCCCGTCAGCGAGGCGATGACCACGGCGGGGATGGCTGCGATGAATGCCCCCATGGTGCCGGTGATGCCGAAAATCGGCATAAAGGCGGCAATGGTGGTGGCGGTGGATGCGACGACAGGCCAGAAAACTTCTTTGGCGCCCAGGCTGGCGGCAAGATGCGGCTCCATGCCCTCCTCGACATGGCGGTAGATGTTTTCGGTCACGATGATGGCGTCATCGACGACGATACCCAGGGCCACCAGAAAGGCGAACAGCGACACCATATTGATGCTGTATCCGGCATAGTGGATGAAGATCACCGCTGTCAGAAATGAGAGCGGAATTCCCAGCGCTGTAATGCCGGCGACACGAAAATTCAGCAGCAGGTAGAGTGACAGCAGCACCAGCGCCAGGCCGACAATGCCCGATGAGGTCACGGTGTTGAGACGGGTTTTGACATACACGGAGAAGTCGCTGAAGAAGCCGGAGCCAACCCCGGCAGGGAGCCGCTGCTGCAATGCATCGGCGTACTCCCTGACCATCCTGGCAACTTCGATGGTCGAGCCGGATGAGGTTTTATTGATGGTGAGATTGACGGAGGGTTTGCCCATAAAGCGTCCCAGCGTGACCGCTTCGGCAAATCGCAATTCAGTTTCGGCAATATCGCCCAGACGCAGCAGACCGCCCTCGTCGTTGCTGCGGATCGCAATTTTCGCCAGCGCCTGCTGCTGCGGGGCCGTACCGATGCCGCGCAGGCGGATATCACCCTCGCTGGTGCGCAGTGATCCACCGGGAAGATCCCGCAGGTTGCTGCGCAATGCGTGTGCGACCTGTTCAAGCGTAACCTGGTAGGCTGCCAGTTTTGCCGGATGGACAATGATCCACAGCTCCCATTCGCGGTCTCCGGCGATACCGACCGAGGCGACATCCTTTAACTGTGCCAGTTGCCGGCGGGTGTCATCGGCTAGCTGATTGAGGTAGTCACGCGAGACATCGCCATAGAGACTCAGGGAAATCACCGGAAAACGGCTTTCCAGGCGCGTCATGGTGGGCTCGTCGACCTCTTTGGGAATGTCAGGAATCACCTTGTCGATGGCATTCCCTGCGTCGCGCAGAAAGTCATCGACGTCGGCGCCGCTCTTGAGCTTGATGAGGATTTTGGATATGCCTTCGCTGCTGGTCGAGGTCATCACATCGACGTCGGCCAGGCTGTCGAGTTCCTCCTCCAGCGGCAGGGTCACCTGGCGTTCGACCTCTTCCGGCGCAGCTCCCTCGTAAAAGGTGACGATCTGCACCTTGTCCTCCTGGACAGTGGGAAACATCTCCTGCGGCATGGCTGCCCATGAGAGCAGTCCGACCAGAGTCACCAGCAGCAACGACAGATTGACCAGTAGAGGATTGCGGATAGAGAAATCGATCATTCAGCAATCACTTCAGCTTCAACCAGCTGCCCGTCTGCGAGCGCGGCGACATCCCTTGCCACGATCACCTCACCGGGTTCGACGCCCTCTCTGATCTGTTGCCAGCCGTTGTGGCGGATGCCGGGAGTAATGCGGCGTCGTTGCAGTCTGTTTTGTTCGACGACGAACAGCGAAAACTTGCCGTCATCATTCAGTATCGCGCTCACAGGCGCAACTGTCGCATCTGATGCAGCGGCTGTCGGCAGCTCGATGAGCGCAATCTGACCGGGAATCAACTGCTCTGCGTTAACGGCGATATGTGCAGGGTGGGTAGCGGTGGTTGCATCTGGATCAGGCTGGATCGCGACCAATGTTCCATCGTATGCCTTGTTATCGATACGGACCATTAGTTGTGCTCCGGGCTGCAATCCCTTGACGACGGAGGCAGGAAGATCGAAGCGCGCCTCGAGTTGCGCATCGATGATCTCCACCGCCATACCACTCAGGGTTGTTGCATAATCACCCGGATCGACAATCACGCGGTTGACGAGCCCGTCGAATGGAGCGCGCAAGGTGGTTCTTTCAACATTGCGCTGCGCCTTGTCGCGAGCGGTTTTTTTCAGGGTAAGGCGCTGTTGCGCGGTATCGAGTGCAAACTTTAGACGCAGATGCTCGCCGCGCAGCTGTGTCAGTTTTTGCTGCGCAGCATCGAGTGATGACTGTGAACTGAGCTTGCTGCCCAGTTTGCCGAGTCGATCGACCTCGGCCTGCGAAAGTTGTTCATTATGTATTGCCAGTGCCAGCAGTTCGCGATCGCGCTCGATGCCGGTGGTCTCCTGCTGCAGCATCGCTTGTGTCTCGCGCAGACGGTCCCGGTAGTCGTCTGAGTCGATCATCAGCAGCGCTTCTCCCTTCTCTACGCGCTGCCCGGGCTCAATTTTTACGCTGGTGATGACGCCGGGGATTTGAAAGTATAAATTGGCGCGGCGCGCCGGCTCCAGGCGTCCGGTTACCTGTAACGTGGGTTTTAGTGTTTTAGCTGATACAATGACTGTCTGAACACGGGTAACCTGCGCTTCTCTGGTCTCGTTTTTGGGAGGCGGTTTAAAAGCGATCAGCAGTTTCACCGCCAACAGGGTGATTGCGATGATTGCGGCCAGGGATAGAATTCGAAGCATTAAGCGCATGAGTTATTTAGTAATCCTTGAGTGACCAATTATCTTTACAAATGAATCAAATTTTTAATCATGACTCTCGCAAAGATGCAAAGCCCGCCAAGAAAAAATCTTTGCGTCTTTGCGTCTTTGCGAGAGATTAAAAGATCTAGTCTCAGCAGCCTATTCTAATAGAGAACACCAGTCGCGTGAGAAAGTTTCATCTTTTGACCATGTCAGCGCTGTTGTTATTCGCAGCGACTACTGCTGCTGCCGGGAGCGTTACGCCCTCCTGCCAGGCGCGCACGGTTGTGTTCGAGGATGTGGAGGATCTCACCGACAGGGTTGAAATTGTTGCCGACAGCGGTGAAGTCTTCATGAAAAACGAGCTGCTGGTTTTCAGCGGCAATGTGCAGATGAGACATGCTCAACAGAGAGTCACTGCAGATGAGATTCGCTACTCGCGCAAGCTGAATCAGGCTACAGCGTCTGGTGATGTGGGCTGGCAGCAGGCCGGTTTCGAGGTGGATGCGGAGAGTGCGGCGGTGGATATCAACAGCCGCACGGCTGAGCTGCAAAATATCAGTTATCGTATCCTGGAAGTTGGCGGTCAGGGCAAGGCCAGCAGTGCGAGTGTCAGAGAGAAAGGGACCTCTCGGTTATATGACATCACCTATAGCACATGCCCGCCAGAGGATGAGGCCTGGCGCATCTCGGCGAAGAGCATCGATATCGACAGAGAGAATGGCGTTGGCAAGGCGACAGGTGCGCGGATTTCATTCATGGGCATGACGCATCCTGCACTTCCAGGGTTCTCGTTTCCGCTCGATGATAGTCGCAAAAGCGGCTTTCTGGTTCCTAAAATCGGCTACTCTGAAAGCACCGGACTTGATTTCTCAATCCCCTACTACTTCAATATTGCGCCAAATTACGATGCAACCCTGACGCCGCGTATTACATCTGAACGTGGCGCATTGATGGGGGCGGAGTTCCGCTATCTGACGCCGATTCATAGTGGTAACTTGTTTACCGAAGTCGCTTTTCATGATGCCAAGTATCCGTATGATGACCAGACACGCTACGTAATCAGTGCGCAAAATCAATCACAATTCAATACACATCTGAAGGCGGATATTAATTACAACTACCTCTCCGACATCAACTATCTGGAGGATTTCAGCGGTAACCTGTCACTCAGGAGCAGCCGCTATGCTAACCAGACGGCGCGACTCTCCTATGATGAGGAAAACTGGAGCGGTAGCCTGCTGGTAGAAAATCTCCAGGTGATCGATGCAGATACCGATTTACCCTATAAGCGATTACCACAGCTCGATTTTAACTGGTACAAGGTCCACAACTATGGTCTGGTGAGTCGCCTCGATGCCCAGTTGACGCAATTTGAGAGGAGCGATTCGGTGACGGGGGGGCGTCTGCATCTGCGTCCTGCTGTGGGCGCTGACTGGATCAAACCCTGGGGGCATATGAAAAGTATGCTCAGCGGTCATTTTACCGACTACAACCTGGAAAACGTCGACCCGGAAAATCCCGCGACGATCTCACGCAATCTCTATACATTTTCTGCAGATGCCGGTCTCTTTTATGAGCGTCAGGCGGAGTGGTTCGCTCATGGTGGGCATCAGACGCTGGAGCCCCGGCTTTTCTACCTCTATACACCCTTCGAAAACCAGGAGGATATTCCGCTTTTTGACACCAAGCTTGCAGATTTCAGTTTTGCGAACCTGTTTCGTGAAAACCGCTTTGCCGGATTTGACCGTATTGGCGGGGCTAATCAGATTACAGTTGCACTGACCAGCAGGTTTATTGATGACAGCAGCCAAAAAGAGTGGCTGCGAGCAAGTTTTGGACAAATCTACTACATCGATGAGCGCAGTGCAGCAGCGTTTCCTGATCAGGTTGCAAATAGCGATACCTCGCAATTTGTTGGTGAACTCTATGCCCGTTTGACTGATTTGTGGTCGACAGAAGCGGTATTGCAGTGGGATCCGCATGAAGAGCTGGTAGAGAAAAGTCTGTTGCGTCTCAGCTACCATGACGATCCTAAAAAGCGTTTTCTTAGCGTCGCATACCGAAAAGATCGCTCACAACCGGCAGAATTTACAGATTTGTCATTTCGTATGCCACTGAGCACAAATATGAATGCCGTGGGGCGATGGCAGTATTCACTGCTCGACAAAAAATCTCTGGACGCGATAGCCGGCCTTGAATATGACTCCTGCTGCTGGCGTCTGCGGGCTGTGGCGCAGCAGAGAATTACGGACAATGGTTTTGATAATGATCTGGGTTTTTATCTGCAGTTGGAATTGAAGGGGCTTGGTGGAATTGGTTCAGGAGGAATAGACTCCATTTTGTCGAAAAATGTCTACGGCCATGATGGATTCGAGTATTATTAACAGGTTTTAGTAGAAAGTTTCAGGTTTTAGGTTTTAGGTTTTAGGTTTTAGGTTTTAGGTTTTAGGTTTTAGGAAACTTTTGTTATGAACATAACACGAATATTGATAGTTGCAGCCATGCTGATGATGTCATTGCCGCTGCAGGCAGCCCGGCAGATTGACGAGATTGTTGCGGTGGTTGACGATGATGTAATTCTGCGATCGGAACTCAATCGCGCGCTGCGGGGTTCGCCAAGACCTGCCGGTGTTTCAAAAAAGCAGCACGAAGACCAGGTGCTGGAAAAACTGATCTCGAACAAGGCGCAGCAGCTGGCGGTTAAAAAGAGTGGCGTCAAGGTGACCGAAGCAGAGATCGATGAAGCCGTAGCCATGATAGCGGCTCAGAATGAGATCACGGTGGCATTTCTTAAAGAGGTGCTGAGAGAGCAGGGGCAGGATTATGGGGAGTTGCGCAGCAACATCGCCGCGCAGCTGCTGCAGCGGAACTTTCAGCGGCAAATGCTCAGCAGCCTGGTCCAGGTCACGGATTCAGAGATCGACGATTATCTGGCGCTGTATGGAAAATCTGAAAAGTCCACAACCGTGACACAAATACACTCGCAGCATATTCTGCTGCGCACCGGCGAGACACGATCCAACAAGGCTGCAAAAATGGAGCTGCAGGAGTTTCGCTCGCGTATCAATGCCGGCGAATCTTTTGCTGATATTGCACGTGCATTTTCTGATGATACCGCTTCTGCATTGAATGGCGGAGATCTGGGTTGGTTGTCACCCGGTGTGGCAACACCCCAGTTTCAGAGTGTCATGACTAAAACTCCGGTCAATGTAGTCAGCCAGCCTTTTCAGTCCCCGTTCGGCTGGCATATACTGAAAGTTTTGGAACGGCGTAAACATCAAGGCACCGACACCGCAGCGCGTGATGCAGCACGCGAAAAAATCCAGCAACGCAAAATCGAAGAGAGTGTCGCCCTGCTGACGCGCCGGCTACGCCAGCAGGCCTATGTCGAAAAGCACCTGGACCCCGCTGAGTGAATCGACGCATTGCGGTGACATGCGGGGAGCCGGCAGGCATTGGCCCTGATCTCTCGATACAACTGATACAACAGCAGCATGATGAACTGCTGTTTATAGGTGATCCTGATGTGCTCGCGCGCAGGGCGCAGCAGCTGGATATGCCGCTATCCCTGCATCTTCTCGATGCTGCAGACGGCCGCATGGTGCATCAATCCGGCGTCATGAATCTGCTGCCGGTCGCGTTTCCCGGCGAAGTCGTTGCTGGAAAACTCAATGCTGTGAACAGCGCAATGGTACTGCAAACGCTGGATATCGCTGTCAAAGGCTGTCTCAGCGGCGATTTTTCCGCCATGGTGACCAACCCGGTGCACAAAGGCGTGATCAATGACGGCGGGTTTGCCTTCAGCGGCCATACCGAGTATATCGCCGCGCAAACCGGAGGTTATCCGGTCATGATGCTGGCCTGCGAGGGGCTGCGGGTTGCGTTGATGACCACCCATCTGCCGCTGACAGAGGTTCCTGCTGCGATCAGCGGAGACATTGTGAAAAAAGTGATGCGCATCCTGCATCGGGAGTTGCAGAGCCGCTTTGGCATCGACTCCCCGGAAATTTTGGTGTGCGGACTCAATCCGCATGCCGGTGAAGGCGGCCATCTGGGTTCCGAGGAGCTGGAGATTATAGCGCCTGCGC
>JAUXDV010000205.1 GCA_030620735.1 Gammaproteobacteria bacterium | reverse complement strand
TTGGAATTGAATTTCGCAACCTCCGAAGAAACCCTGGAATCCGAGATCATGAGGTCTTGGAATTGGGAGAGTGCTTGACGCACATTCACGTCATTCGGAAGCGCTGCCCGCATAACGCTTGTGATGCCGCCATTGAGTTTCCACACGATAAACCAGGCTGCGGGGATCTTGAGAGATGCAGGCGCACTTGCAGAAAGTGCATCAAATGCCGTGTCGGTATTCCCTGATGTTTTCCCTCCATTATGGAAGAAACTTGTGCCGACGCCAATTGTTGGAATCACAGCAAACACCAGAATAAATAACATCAGATAGATGTTGTATTCGGCATGGAGAAGCGAGGCGCGGGGATCATAGCGCCCGTTTTTGCTGGCGAGTGAAAATGTCGCTCCCCACAGGATAACCAGGAAGCCAATGATCCACAGCCCATAACTGGATATGAGCTGAATGAATAACCCGTAGTAATACCAACCGAATATATTGGTATAAATACTGAGGTCTGTTCCTGTATCCATGATCTCGTCCTTAGTCTATCGAAACGGATTACTGTCTGGGCCGGGCGTTGTGCGCTGTTGCGCACCCGACTGATCGTATGCTCTTTGCTGTTCGCCCAGCATCATCAACGCACGTTCATTGGAATTCCTGGAATAGAAATTCCGCTGGTATTCCAATGCATCGAGTTCCTCCTCCATCCTGCCGATGGCGAGATCGAGTTGATCATTTGATAAATCATTGCTCGCAAGATCAGGTACGCTTCTTCCCGCTACCATCAATCGTCTGGCCTCCATCGCGTAGAGCGCCACATTGGTCGTAGCGATCTCCCAGGCCAGTTGTGCGATTTGAAGATCGGGGATCGATGATTGACTGAGCATCGATAAAAGCCCAGGTGTAATTTTGACGGTTCCCGATTTGCCTCCCAGACTCGCCATCTCTTCCGCTGTGGGTGGCGGTGTTGATTGATCGACGTATTTGGCTACTAGCTCAGTCAGTATTTTCTCGACCAGATCGGTCTCTTTGCGGATTTTTGGCGTGAGTCCAAGCCCCGGTGTCGAACTGTCGGATGCGAGCCAGGCGCTTGTTACTTCGGTGTCCTCCCCACCTTCACCGCCATCCCCGTCATCCGTGCCGCTGGTTGCGCCTGTTGTTGGTTTGGTCGTACCGGCATAGATATCAGGGCGATATTCACCAACCACCTCTGCCGTCCATTTCGCCGCCTGTTCAGGCGTAGACCAGATGTTGCTCAATGGATCTGTGCCGCTCGCAACTGAGCCGTCTGTGAGATTCCTCTCCAGCAGCACGTTATATCCAGCGCGTACCGTATCGGAGAGTGGACGGATGGAGGGTTGGTTGTCGCCGCCGGACTGGACGGCTCCAACGCCCCAGGGCATCCCTTCACTCCCATCCCAGGTTTTTGCGTCCTCAACGACCGAAAAAACATCCCCGCTCTTCGATCCTGCAACACGCAGGTTGAATCCGCGTCCCATCTTCAACCAACCATCGAGCGGATCGCGCCCTGCCGCCAGATCCGCATCCATCTCTTTGCAATCCTTCACGGCGATATTGATGAGTTCTTCCGCTCGCACGGTATAGTTCTGCATCAGTTGACACAATTGTGGAACTGCCCGGCAGATGATGTAGCCCGGCAGTGCGGCAACAGATGCCTGAACCTGGGTTGAAAGATTCACCAGGCGTTGCTTCAATGCGTTGAGGGTTTGCTCAATGGCGAAATTTACGTCAAATTGGCCACAACTGAAATTTGCGCCGAATTTTGCGTCAAGCGATAATTGCGATGGTGTGGATATACCGCCTCGCATCCGTAGTTTATTGCCGCCGCCGATCTCATAAAAACTGTAAGTGTCAGCATATTTCGGCATAAAAGGTTCAGCCGCCTGCGCTATCGAAACGAACAGCATCGAACCACAAATCAGGAGACGAATAATTGCGTTCAACATAAAAGACTCTCGGTCAAAATCAATCAGAAATCGATGGAAAACAGCAATGCGCCACCACTGGGAACACAGCATTCGTATTTGCGCCAATAGAGCCAGGCGAAGCGCTCATCATCACTTTGTTTGCCCAATGACCATTCACCCGCAGCTCCGAATATTTCACACTCCGTGCGTATGGGAGAGATTATCTGCCACCAGTCGGTTTTCTCACTGCCACTTGGCAAAAATTGCGTAAATTTTTGCTGGAGGCACTTGGGAACATCTGTCACCGTATCCCAGAATCCATCTGATGCTTCACAGTTGGCCTGTGTCGTCGCGGTGATGTCGCCAACCGTATATTCCTCTTCCTCATCCGATGCGTAAGGCACATAAATATGCGGGATCTGCTTGGTCTTGGTCACAATGTCTGCGGCGCGTTGTACGGTGACCGCCGCTGCCTTAGGTGGATCGACCTGGTGGACAGAGCCAACACGCGGATAGACTGATCCCCAGGTGTTTGTTGGCCATGTGCCGATCTCATACGCACCAGGAATCCACGACGAGGGATGCACCCCCGCCTCGATCATTTCAATGCGCCATGCAAGCGCATCAAGTTCCGTGAGGATATAGGGGAACATGGGTTTAACGTAGGATTTGCAGAGGAATGGAACGCCCATCGATGCTTTTGTAATCAGCACTGCATACGGATTTCCGATAGCGTGAACATCATTGAATGCAACAGCCTGTCCGGCCCCTTTGAGTTTGCTGTTGGCACTCGCCATATCGCCACTGTCAACGATGGGCGAGACTGGTGACATCAACGCCTGAAGACCGGCTTTTGCAGCCGTTCCATGCAGGAGTCTTGCTTCCAGCCAGGGGTTGTCACCGGGTTGCTGATGCGCCGAGAAAACTAGATCAGGAACGTTGTGTTCGATCTTTGGCTTTGTGACGATCTTGCAGCCGAAAATCCCGCATTTCAGATAGACGCAGATGCCTCTGATCTTCCAGTCGAGACACTGCAAGCCACCAGCCAGCGTATACGTCAGCAACTCGGCAGACGTGAAACTCCCGGCTTTTGCCGTGTTGATTCCCGGCACACTCAGCGCCAGCAGCACAGTTGCGGCAGCGAGGCTCCTATGGTTCTTTAGCGTCTTCACACTCTTCTTCCTCGATCACCATTTTGGTCCATAACTCAGGAACATCTTGGGCACAGGCATCGCATAACCCGATTTTTTTGGTTTTCGATTTGATTCGCCAGGTAATCCGGGGATCGTCGATGCAGTCATTGCCACACCAGCAGCAGACGCGATAGTGGTGTTCTGCAGCTTCTTTATCGTTGTCTGATGTCATCATCTATGGTTTCAAAATAGCGCGGATGTCATGCACTTCGTGATGGACCTTCCCGCGAAAAGAAACGGCTGGAAGACGCTTGATATTGATCCCCTGCTGTTGTGCCTGGATGATCTCTTTCCACGCCCTTCCAATGGCATTTAGCGTGAGTCGGTTCAACTGCCCTCTGAGCGTTTTTTCACCATCACTCTCTTTGGCATCCGGCGCAATGTTTGCCTGCCTGGTCAACTCTGCTTCCAACCGTTCCAGCTTGTCGAGTTCGATCATTTCAACATCGATGCTCTTTTTGATGCGGTGTAGCCCCGCCACCTTCAGCGATTGCGTTTGATAGATGGTCATGGTTTCCAGGGCAACAGCATTCACCGTGAAAGCAAGCGACAAAAGAACTCCGGTCTGCATCAGTGTTTTTATCCGCATTCCATCCTCTTCGCATTGATGCGATCAGCAATCCGATAAGCCGCTTCAAGTTCTGTGATGCCTTCGTGTCTGGCAAGCTCCATGCGATCTGCTTTTTCATCCTTCTCTGTCTGCGCCAGGGCAAGTGACAGCGCCGGAGGCACATTGCGAAACAGCGAGAGATAGTTCTTGGACATGACCACACCCTCGGTGAACTTCCCCATCTCTTTGATGGCTGATTGCAGCAAGTGCTTCTGCTCCTCGGTGAGCTGTTTGAACCGCGAGATCTGATTGACTTCATCCTTCTCCGTGTTGAGACAAAACCACCACTCCGGCGCATCGAGGAGTTCCTTCGCCTCCTCCGGGA
>JAUXDV010000062.1 GCA_030620735.1 Gammaproteobacteria bacterium | reverse complement strand
GTGCCGAATATCACCCCCGATAACAACACGGGTATCGGCCACTGGAAACTGCATGACCTGTTCAATTTTTTCGACAGGGGGGTGAAACCGGATGGTTCAACTGCATCAGGGCGCATGGCGGAGGTGCTCGGCAGCAGCAGCATGCGGCTAACGGCTGCTGACAAGAGAGCCCTGGCGACCTACCTGAAGTCCTTGCCGCCAATTCGAGATGATGTCTACTCAGACGACAACCCCTTTACCGGGAGTGGTCATTAATTTCCTGGTGATGAAATAGCAGAAATAACTAGCGAGACCAAGTCTCAGACTGACGAAGCATGAAAAAAATTCATTTTCTCTCGCCAAGCTTCCGCGTCCTGCTCACGCCCCTCACCTACGGTCCCTGTAGGCGAAGGCGCAAAGACCGCAAAGATTTTCCTTCGCGAGCTTTGCGTCTTGGCGAGAGTCATTTTTTGAAATTTGACTCATTTTTAAAGATGTTGGCGTTCTATTGGTGCATGAACTTCGGATTTAAGTTGAATACTTTTTCGCTTTCACACTCATGCACAGTTTGACTGCATCATTCACCATGCCTGAGAAATTCCCCATGCCATAATCGGAGCGCTTGATGGTCGTTGTCGCCCTGACCATGATGTTCTCTTCGTTTTGCGGCGCTTTGCCGCCGGCGCCAGTCAGTTCGACATCGAAACGCACGGATTTTGTCACACCATGCAGTGTCAGTTTACCTTTTAGAACCGCCTTGGTGGGGCTGGTCCACTCGACGCCGGTGCTGACAAAGAGGATTTCCGGATACTTCTCGACATCGAAGAAATCCTCGCCCTTGATCACATTTTTCACCAGAGAGCTTCCAGTTTCCAGGCTCTGTGTATTGATAACGATAACAGCCTGTTCACTGTTGGCCTGCTGCTGGTCCAGGGCAATTCCCCCCTGAACATCCTTGAAGCTTCCCTCGACATTCTTGATTTTGCTGTCAACACAAAACCGGATCTCCGAGGTCGATGTCTGCACGCGGTACATGTGACCATTTTTAGCTGCATTCAACAAGGTTGCGAGTACGGACTTTTCTATTTTTCCGTTCTCGAACAGTGAACATGATTCGTTTGCAGCAGATGCAGCAACAGCAGCGCCTGATAGTGCATTTACAAGCAGCATCCCTGCAAGAAATGTCCCGTTAATAAGTTTTCTGGTATTCATGATGATACCCCTGATTACTAGAATATAAGCAAATCATAATATACTAATCAGCCCGTGTCAAGTTGATGCAGAGAGAGAAGAGGAGCGGGGCGCTGAATTTATGTAGAATAGGGAAGTAGAAAACTTGTAGGGGAGATCTGATTGAAGCGCGAAGCGATTCGATCAGAGCTTCCATAGCAAGCATCCTGTTTATCAATTATTGACTGGGAATATGCATATTCAGTGGTATCCGGGCCATATGTACAAGGCCGGTAAAGAGATCAGAGAAGCCCTGCCGCAGGTGGATCTGATGATAGAAGTGCTGGATGCGCGCATTCCTTTTAGCAGCGAAAATCCTATGCTGGCGGCCCTTCGCGGCAACAAACCCTGTATCAAGCTCCTCAATAAGAGTGATCTCGCCGATCCTCTGCTCACACAGCAGTGGCAGGAGTATCTTGATCGGCAGCAAGATGTTGACAGTGTCGCCCTGCATCGCGGAGAGATCGACAAGATCAGAAGGCTTCCCGACTTATGCCGTGAAATGGTTCCCGCCAGAGGCGGGGAGCATAAAAGCATACGAACGATGATCGTCGGAATACCTAATGTCGGGAAATCCACCCTGATCAATATCCTCGCGGGAAGAAGCATCGCAAAGACCGGCAACGAACCTGCAGTGACCAAATCACAGCAGCGCATCAATCTGCGCAACGGCATCATTCTCTCTGACACGCCGGGAGTGATGTGGCCCAATGTCGAGAATAGAAACAGCGGCTATCGTCTGGCTGCGACCGGGGCAATCAAGGATACTGCCATGGAGTATGATGATGTCGCCATGTTTGCTGCAGAGTATCTCCTGCATCACTATGCCGGCAACCTGCAGCAGCGTTATGGGTTTGAGCCGATGCCGCAAACAGAGTTTGAACTGCTCGAGGCGATCGGCGCAAAACGTGGCTGTCTACGCAAAGGCGGGCGGGTGGATCTGCCGAAGGCTGCAAAACTCTTCATTACGGAGCTGCGCGCCGGGACCCTGGGACGGATCACCCTGGAGACGCCTGCGATGATGGAACAGGAGATGGCCGAAGTAGCGATTATTCGAGAGAAAAAGGCCGCCAGGAAAGCAAAGCGTCGCTCCCGGCGGTGAAGGCATTTAGCATGACTGGATCAGAATAGAAGGGAAAATCTGTGTGCATCCGTGTTCATCAGTGGTTAAAAAGATTGATCGGAACTTTTGAATTTTCTCCGGCAATCTCCGTGACAAATCTTGGAAGCAGATAACCGGGCAATGTTTTTCTCAACTGCTCTTCAAGCTCTAGAGTGCGTTCTCTGGAGACCTGGAAATGCGCACTGCCATGCACTTTGTCTAGCTGATGCACATAGTAGGGGAGTACTCCCATGTCGAAACTTTTTTCACACAACTCCTTCAGTACCCCGGACGAGTCGTTGATCCCTTTGAGCAGTACTGCCTGATTCAAAATGTGCGTACCGCTGTGTCGTAGTTGATGCAAGACTGTGGCGACACGCTTGTCGAGCTCGTTGGGGTGATTGATATGCAGCACTATTGTCACTGGCAGCGGGAAAGTTCGCAGCATCTCCACCAGTTCAGGTGTAACTCTCGAAGGGAGAATGACGGGCATGCGTGTATGGATGCGCAAGCGCTTCAGATAGGGGAGTTGTTTCAGCTGCAACAACAACTGTGCCAGACGCTGGTCATTGAGTGTCAACGGGTCACCGCCGCTGAGTATGATTTCGCTGATATCCGGAACATTGAGCTTTTCCAGGGTCTGATCGCAAAGCTGCTGCTCAAGATGCTGTTGTTGATACGGAAAGTGGCGGCGAAAACAGTAGCGGCAGTGAATGGCGCAGGCAGCGGTGGTGATCAGCAGTGCGCGTCCATTGTATTTTTGAAAGACTCCCTGTGAAACTGCCGCATTCATGTCGCCAACAGGATCCTGGCTATATCCGTCAACAACAGCCGACTCCTGTTGCAGTGGTAAAACTTGCTGCAGCAGCGGGTCGCCGGCATCACCATTGCGCATGCGTGATGCAAAATCCAGGGTGACTCTTAACGGAAATGAAGAGGAGTCATCGCACTCAAAAGGGAGTTTTTGCCGGTCAATGTCGAGCCATTCGAGCAGTGTTGACAGGCGGGTAAAGGAGCGGGCCATCTGACGCTGCCAGGATGGGGTCTTTGGTATTGCTGCGCTTCGGGGTATCATAGTAAAGTTTATTTATTTGCTGCTTTCGAGGAAACAATGGCAACCTACAATACCAACGAATTCCGCAGTGGTCTCAAGTTTATACTTGATAATGACCCATATTCAATCATTGAAAATGAATTCGTCAAACCCGGAAAAGGTCAGGCCTTCAGCCGCGTCAAGATCAGAAACCTGAAAACAGGCCGCGTGATCGAAAAAACCTTCAAATCCGGTGAGAGTGTTGAAGCGGCTGACGTGCTGGAAACCACACTGCAATACCTCTATACCGATGGTGAATTCTGGCACTTTATGGATCCGCAGAGCTTCGAGCAGTATGCCGCTGCTGAAGCCGCAATTGCCGATGCCATCAAGTGGATCAAGGAGCAGGACGATTGCAACGTGACTCTGTGGAACGGCAATCCGTTGATTATCGAAGCGCCCAACTTTGTGACACTGCGTGTTACGGATACCGACCCCGGCCTCAAGGGGGATACTTCCGGCGGTGGAGGAAAGCCCGCTACTCTCGAAACAGGCGCCGTAATACGGGTGCCGCTATTCGTGCAGATCGATGAAGTGGTGAAAGTGGATACCCGCAGCGGAGAGTATGTCTCCCGAGCGTAATCCTTGATCACTCTACATCCATTCGAATTATAATAAAGAAGGCGCTCTTCCCGGCCGAACCATAGCGCGGCGCATTTTATGGGGCCAGCGAAGTTTTTCCAAATATTCAAGACAGACCTGTTCTGTCGGAAACCACTCGTCGAAATCTTGCAATGTTTCCGGGTAGTCAATCCCGCCAATTGGGTGGGAGCCGTCATTTTTCATTCTCCCTCCATAGCATTAGGCCGGTAAAGCGGATACCCCCTTATAGAGAATAAGCAAAACAATCACTTCCTCACCCACTATGGTTTAATCATGGTGGGAATCCTCGAATGCATCGTGGTGGGCTGGTTGTTCGGAACGGAGCGCCTGCGCCGGCATATCAACCGCGTCTCATCCTTGAATATTGGTATCTGGTGGGATCTGCTGATCAGGTTTTTCATCCCCTTCATCCTCGCGCTGATTTTTGTTGGCGACCTCTACACAGAGCTGCAAAAACCCTATGGCGGCTACAGCTGGACCTCGCTGGTGTTGATTGGAAGAGACTGGCTGATGGTTACTCTGGCAGCGGCCTTTATCATTGCATCCAGGCCCTGGCGTACGGGGCATCACAAGCTGGAGGGGCGCAGTAGTTCTGTTATGCTAAAAGAGTAAGAACATGCGTATTCACCTGACTTTCTATGCAAACAGCCTTGACATTGATGATTTCTGATCTATTCTTATTCATTAGCCCGTTGAAAATAATTCTTATTACATTTCAAGTTTGGTATAGAGGCGATGCGGCGTGCCTGGGAGTATGCCGGTTCCGATAATAGAGGAATAGTTGCGTGAAAACATTGAAGCATGTTGCAGGTTTGCTACTGACGATCATGCTGCTGATAAGCGTGAATACAGCCCATGCAGACGCCACGCAGCAATTGCCACATCAAATTGGCAACGCCGTGCTTGCTTCCATGCTGGAGGCTTCAAGGAGTGAAAGTTTTTACCAAATACAATCAAAATCTTCCGAAGTGTCGTTCAGCGTCGATAGCATCGCCGGGACAGCAATTGGGAAGTTCATTCACTTCAAGGGAGGGATCGCTCTGCAGCCCAATGCCGCCAACAATGGCCAGGTGGTATTCGTGATCAAAAGCGACAGCATCTCTACTTCAAATACCGTTATTGACAAGGTGGTGCGCAGTAAATCGTATATGGATGTCGGGCGCTACCCGGAAATTCTGTTTGTCAGCAGCGGTTTCTCGTGGCTGAGTGAAACCGGGGGGCTCCTGAAGGGTAAACTCACGCTGCATGGTGTTACACAAGCGGTTGCTTTCAATGTCGAGCTGAGAGGCATCACGAAGAGCAATTCCGGCAAAAGCGAAACCATCCGTGTCAAGATTTCAACATCCATCAGCCGCTCAAAGTTCGGTATGAAGTTGATGCGTAAAGTCGTTAGCGATAAAGTGCAATTGAGTATGACGATACAGGCAAAAAAACACAGGAGCATCTCAAAAAATCAGCTCGTGGCAATGTCTACTTACTCGGGTTTAAGGTGAAGAGTGCTTCGATTCAATCCTCACCATTGCATTTCGACAGCTGGGAAAACTCTTGTGACGACGCTATTGAACTTTCGTCACCCGCTTGAAATACCGGGCTTGGCTGCTCAAATGTTCGACAATATCAACAACAGCTAGATTATTTGAGGAGATTACTTCACAATGCCTATCAAACATAAATACACAAAAATAAACAGGTTTCCAGCTATGCGCCTCATCCTGATACTTACCGCCAGCTTTGTATTAACCTCCTGTGGCCAGTTGCTGGTGCAGCCAGCACTTCCACTGGTCGATAATAGTATCGAAAAACTCAACCGTGAAACCGACTTGAAGGCAGCCGAGAAGACCATCACAGGCAATCTCAAGATTCTGAATCGCATGCTCAAACTCGATCCGAAGAGCGCACAGCTGCAGACCTACGCAGCACAGGGACTCTATGGTCTCGCCTATGGCTTCAGGGAGGATAGCCAACCGCAAAAAGCATCGGATTTGTATCTTCGCGGCATGCAGCACGGCGTCACAGCACTGCAGCTAACCGGGGCCAACAACCTGCTCGGCGGCACCATAGCTGACTTTAACAAGCAAGTCAGCGGTATGCGCAAGAGTGATGTCGCCGCCATGTTCTGGACAGCCAGCAACTGGGGCAAGTGGATTGATATGCATCGCGACGACCCCGACGCCATTGCACAACTGCCTCGCGCCACAGCATTAATGCAACGCGTTATCGAACTTGAAGATACCTTTTATTACGGTGGCGCGCATATGTATTTTGGCGTCTATTACGGCAGCCGTTCACCGACGATCGGCGGCAACTTCAAGAAATCCAGAGCGTATTTTGATCACGCCCGTGAAATCAGCAACGGCAAGCTGCTGATTCCCGACCTGCTGCAGGCGCAATACCTTGCCCGCCAGGAGTTCAACCGGAAGGAGTTTCACCAGCTGCTTACCGGAGTTATCAACGCACCGGATGATCTTATGCCGGAACTTGCTCTGCAAAACCAGATAGCCAAACGCAAGGCCGCAGAGTTGCTGAAGAGGGAAAACGAATGGTTTTAAGATTTCTCACCCTGCTGGTGCTGCTAACGGCGTTAAGCGCCAATGTAAACGCCAAAAGCTATGTGCTCAAATTCGCTACATTGGTTCCGACCGGAACCTCGTGGACCAATCTTCTTGATGACTGGGCCAAAGAGGTTGAAAAGAAGAGCAAAGGGCGGCTCAAGTTGAAAATGTACCCCGGCGGCGTTATGGGAGATGAGCCCGATGTATTGCGCAAGATACGCAAAGGACAGTTGCATGGCGGCATGTTCACCGGCTATGGCATCGGCCGTATATACTCCCCCGCGCGTGTGCTTGAAGTACCTTTTTTGTTCAAGAATACACGCGAGTCGGATTATGTTCGCAAGAAAATGATGCCGGAACTTGAGGCGGGTTTCCGGAAAAAGGGATTTGAACTGCTGGGTTGGCCGGAGGTAGGCTTCATCCACTTCTTCTCCAAACAACCGATCAAATCCCTGGATGACCTCAGGAAATCAAAAATCTGGTTATGGCAGGGAGATCCGTTGGGCGAGGCATTTTTCAAAGCAGCGAAGATTAAACCGGTACCGCTCTCGATTATTGACGTATACACCCAGCTATCCGCCAGGCACGGCAGTATAAACACCATCTACACCTCAAGCTTTGGCGCCATAGCCCTGCAATGGTATTCAAAACTCAACTACGCGAGTGATTTGGCATTTACCAACGCTATCGGCGGGCTGATCGTGAGCAACAGTTTTTACAACAAGTTGCCAAAAGATTTACAAAAGCTGCTGAAGACAACGGGCAAGCGCCTGGGTGATGATATTCGCAAGCAGGCGCGCAAAGAGAATAAAAGAAGCCTGGCTATTCTCAAGAAGAACGGCATCAAATTCATGTTTGGCTGGTCTGATGTCAATATGAGTGAAATGGTGAAAATTCGTGATCGTGCAGCAAAAAACCTGGAATCCTCAAACTATATTCCCGCAGCCACTTTTGCAAAAGTGAAGAGGCATCTTGCAGCCGTTCGGCGATGAGCGAAAAAATAGCAGCCAGGCAGATTCGTGATCGAAAAATTTGAACACGGCCTGGTAAAAGCTGAAAGCATCATTGCCGCTTTTAGCCTGTTTTTACTCCTTGCTCTTTCACTTGTCGAGATTTTTACGCGTAACTTTTTCGATTTCGGTTTTCCGGAAATTGAAATCATCAAACGCAACTTGCTGGTAATTTGCGGCGCCATGGGCGCGGTTATCGCCACATCAAAATTACGCCACATCAAGATCGATGCGCTTACACCGGTCATGAGCAAACGAATCGTCTCCTTGCTGAGTTGCCCGCTGTCACTCTTTTCCACGCTGATATGTGCAGTGATGAGTTATCACGGAGGCATATTCGTCATGGACGAGTGGCAATACACTCCTGAGAATGAACGCTGGACACTACCGTTCACCCTGATCTACCCGCTTGGCTTCGGCCTGCTTGGACTGCACTTCCTGCTTAACTGCCTTCATAAGAAGAGAGATGTTTAGCGCAGTCCTGATATTGGTGCTGCTTGCACTGGTCGGCGTACCTCTTTTCGTGGTGCTTGCTGGCGGCAGCCTGCTTGCCAGCAACTATGCTGATATCAGCCCCGATATCCTGATCATCGAGATGCATCGGCTGGCGTCAACGCCCAACATGATTGCCATACCGTTGTTCACATTAGCCGGTGTGGTGATGGCGAACGGTGGCGCCCCGGAGAGACTGGTTAATTTTTACCGTGCCGCACTTGGCTGGATGCCCGGCGGGCTAGCCATCGTAACCATTGGCACCTGCGCATTTTTTACATCCTATTCCGGCGCATCGGGCGTGACTATCCTGGCCCTGGGCGGATTGCTTTATCCTATTCTTGTCGGCGAAGGCTACCATGAAAGATTCTCTCTCGGTCTGCTGACAACATCCGGCTCACTGGGGCTGCTGTACGCGCCCAGCATGGCCATCATGATATACGCCATCGTTGCCGGTGTCGGAATTGACAAGATGTTTCTTGCCGGCGTCGTCCCCGGAACTCTGCTCATGATCATGCTGGCAATCTACAGCATGGCGCATGGCAGGCAGTTGCATGTAGTCAAACATGCGTTCGATTTCAACACCTTGGCGACTACAGCACGCGGCGCCATCTGGGATATCTTTCTACCGATTGGCATCGTCTTCGGCATATTCGGCGGCTATGTCTCTATCATGGAAGCCGCTGCAGCAACAGCCGCCTACGTCATCTTTATCGAGGTTGTAGTTCACAGGAAAATCGATCTGAAAACCCGCTTTTTCGGCCTGCTGGTTGAAAGCTGCATCCTCTTTGGCAGCCTGCTTATCATCCTGCTGGTTGCTCTCGGCCTGACTAACCTGATGATCGATGCACAACTGCCAATGCTGATGCTGGAAGTGCTCGAGCAGCATATCAGCAGTCCACTCGAGTTCCTGTTATTGTTAAACCTGTTCCTGCTGGTCGTTGGCGCGATTATGGATATCTTCTCCGCTATAATTGTGGTGGCGCCTTTAATCATCCCCCTGGCGGCGCGCTATGGAGTAGACCCG
>JAUXDV010000203.1 GCA_030620735.1 Gammaproteobacteria bacterium | reverse complement strand
CTATCATCTCTCTGCCGTTATCTGTCTATCGCTGGCTGATGCTGGCATGGGCATTATGGCTGGCGCTCTCTGTATTGAAGTGGAGTCAATGGGCCTGGGGCGCTTTCACCCATGGCGAGCGCTGGCGGCATGTGAAGCTGAAACTGCCGAGGCTCAACAGCAAACCCAAAGCGAAACAGGAAGAGAGCAAAAAGTAGGGTAACTTCTCTGTTTAACCACAGATGAACACGGATAAACACAGATGGAAAAAGGCATCCTTCATTTGCCGGTTTATAGTTTGTCATCTCGACGCAGGAGAGATCTTAGACGTAGGGCGCAATAAGCGACAGCGCATTGCGCCGCAATTCGATGCTATCTTCGCCGCCTTTGCTGCTGACGATGTTTGGGTTTCAGGGTGCGCCTTTTCGTATTTGCACGCTGTGGGTGCCGGCGTGAACTACCTTGCGACTCTTTTCCCGTCCCCTTGGGCTGCCAGGCCGGAACCAGGTGGCGTTTGCCGTTGCCGATCAGGTTGGCGCGTCCCATTTTCTTCAGAGCATCGCGCAGCAGCGGCCAGTTTTCGGGGTCATGATAGCGCAGAAACGCCTTGTGAAGCTGGCGGCGCTTGATGCCGCTCACGACTGTGATTTGCTCAGATTTGCGCGTGACTTTTTTCAGCGGGTTGCGTTGGGTGTGGTACATCGCCGAGGCGGTCGCCAGTGGTGTTGGCAAAAATGCCTGCACCTGGTCGAGGCGGAAGTCATTTTTCTTCAGCCACAACGCCAGGTTCAGCATATCCATATCCGTGGTTCCCGGATGCGCCGAGATAAAGTAGGGAATCAGGTACTGCTCCTTGCCGGCCTCCCTGGAGAAGCGCTCGAACATCTCTTTGAAGCGGTCGTAACTGCCGATGCCCGGCTTCATCATCTTCGACAGCGGCCCCTCTTCGGTATGCTCCGGGGCGATCTTCAGATAACCGCCGACATGGTGGGTGACCAGCTCTTTGACGTACTCCGGATCGCGCACCGCCAGGTCGTAGCGCAGCCCCGAGGCGATGAAGATGCGTTTAATACCGGGCAGCTTGCGCGCGCGCCGGTAGAGCTGTGTCAGCGGCTTATGACTGGTGCCCATGTTCTTGCAGATATCGGGATAGACGCAGGAGAGGCGCCTGCAGGAGGCCTCGATTTTCTCATCCTTGCACTGCAGCCGGTACATGTTGGCGGTGGGTCCGCCCAGATCGGAAATGTTGCCGCTGAACCCGGGGGTGTTGTCACGGATGCTCTCGACTTCGCGGATGATGGAGTCTTCCGAACGGCTCTGGATGATACGTCCCTCGTGCTCGGTGATCGAACAGAAGGTGCAGCCGCCGAAGCAGCCGCGCATGATACTGACCGAGAAGCGGATCATCTCCCAGGCCGGGTTGCGTGCATCGCCGTAAGCCGGATGCGGTTTGCGCGTGTAGGGGAGCTCGTAAATTGCATCCATCTCCCTTGTCGTCAGCGGAATCGGAGGAGGGTTCAGCCACAGGTTGCGTTGGCCATGCTGCTGCACCAGCGCGCGCGCATTGCCCGGGTTGGTCTCAAGGTGAAACACCCGCGAGGCATGCGCATAGAGAACATCGTCAGCCAGCACCTGGTCGAAGGAGGGGAGGCGCACCACCGTATTGTTGCGCTTCAGGCCACGCGGACGATGATCGAAATGAATGACCCGGGCAGCGCCGGTGTTCTCATCCTTGCAGGGCGTTTCCATGGAATAGGGATCGGCTTCGCGGTGCGGTTTTCCGGGAGCCTCGACATCAGTCGAGTCAATCACGGTGCAGTCATCGGGAACGCCCTGGCGCATGTAGCCGGTACCGCGGATATCGGTGATCTCGCCGATCTTTTCGCCTGCTGTGAGGCGGTGCGCCACTTCAACGATGGCGCGCTCGGCGTTGCCGAACAGCAGCAGATCAGCCTTGGAATCAGGCAGGATCGAGCGCCTTACCTTCTCCGACCAGTAGTCGAAGTGGGCGATGCGGCGCAGGCTTGCCTCGATGCCGCCGATAATGACAGGCACTCCCTTGTAGGCTTCGCGGGCGCGCTGTGTGTAGACGATCACGGCCCTGTCGGGACGCTTGCCGGCTTTGGCATTCGGTGTATAGGCATCATCGGAGCGAATGCGGCGATCCGAGGTGTAGTGATTCACCATCGAATCCATGTTGCCGGCGGTGATGCCAAAGAAGAGATTGGGCTTTCCCAGCGAGCGGAAGTCATCGACAGACCGCCACTCGGGCTGCGCCAGGATGCCGACGCGAAACCCCTGCGCCTCCAGCAGACGCCCGACGATCGCCATGCCGAAGCTGGGATGATCGACATAGGCGTCGCCCGTGATAATGATGATGTCACAGGAATCCCAGCCGAGATCATCCATCTCCTCGCGGGACATGGGCAGCACCGGCGCAGGGCCGAACTTGTGCGGCCAGAATTTGCGGTGGGAGAAGAGATCAGGGGCGGCATTCATCTGCACATTATAGACCCTCGCACCATCAATAACCCCATGCGATGACTGTGAGATTCGGCGCCCTATGTTTAGGAGCGGTCTTCTGGCCGTGATATAAGCTTGCATTCCGCCAAGCAGCACTATGCTGCAGTGCATCAAAAGAGACCGCGAATTTTGCGTTGTTGCTGGTTGCAATATGAACCATGGTATACAATTTATCCAGGCTGTCTAGATTGAGTGGTGAGGTGATGAGTTGGCAATTACAGGAAGCAAAAAACAAGTTCAGCCAGGTGGTTCGCGACGCACGGGAGTCAGGCCCCCAAGTCATCAGCATGCATGGAAAAGATGCGGTGGTGCTGTTGTCCATCGAAGAGTATCAACGGCTGGAAAATGTCGCGCAAGGGGGGTTTCTGGAATTCATGCAGTCCTCACCATGGTCGGATATCGAACTGGATATCGAGCGGATTGAAGCTTCCGTGGGAGCGGTCATCTGACCGCGATATCAGCCGGTATGTCCAGGCCTGTAAAGCAATGAAAATCCTGCACATCTTGGTACTTTAATTTCTGCCTCATCTCTAAGCCGGCATCACTATGACCATCAATCGACTCTTTTACGACAAACGTTTTTTCCTGCTCTCGGCACTGCTGGCAAGCCTGACCAGCTATTTCTGGCTCGCTTCGCGCTATCCCGCGCTCAACCAGAAGGCGCTGATGGGGGGCGATCTTGCGCTGGAGGATGGTCTCAGTTTCGACGCCTGGTTTCTGTCCGACCAGGTTCCCGAGTGGCTGCCGCAGTTTGTGTTGACCTTCATCAACTGGCTGCATACCAATCAGAACGGCATGCTCTTCGGTCTGGCTTTTGCGGTGATCGTGATGTCGCTGCTGTCGGTGACCAGACAGTACCTGGCGACCTCGAGCCGCCCTTTCTGGGCGATGCTCAAGGGTTTTTTGCTGGGCGCGCCGCTGGGGGTGTGCGTCAACTGCGCTGCGCCCATCGCCTATGGCATGTACAGGAAAGGGGTGCGCGCCGAATCTGCGCTGGCGATGATGATCAGTTCTCCCACCCTGAATGTCATCGTCCTCTCCATGGCGCTGGCGCTGCTGCCGCTGCACCTGGTGGTGATCAAGCTGGTCACCACCCTGGCGCTGATCTTTGTCGCCATTCCACTGCTGGTCAAAGTGACGCCGTCGGAGGCACAGATCGATGCGCCGGGCGAGAGCGCAGAAACTTGCTCTCCGGGTGAGTCCGTCGACGCGATGAGCTGGCGGCAGACGCTGCGCTGGATCGCGCATGAGCTGGCGCGCAACAGCCGCTACATTCTGCTGAAGGTGGTTCCGCTGATGCTGCTGGCGGGGCTGCTGGGCAGCGCATTGATCACCATCCTGCCGTGGAACGAGCTGGTCGGGTTGATCAATAACCTCGACAAGCAGAGCGCCTGGGCGCTGCTGATCGGGGTGGCGCTGTTCGGCCTGCTGCTGCCTGTTCCCATCGCCTTCGACGTGGTGATCGCGGCGGTGCTCTACAACAGCGGCGTACAGGTGCAGTATGTCGCTGCGCTGCTGTTCGTGTTGGGGAGTTTCAGTATCTACTCCTGGTTCGTTCTCTACCGCGC
>JAUXDV010000100.1 GCA_030620735.1 Gammaproteobacteria bacterium | reverse complement strand
CGCACCAGTGTCATGGTGCCGTGCTGGATGATGGCGTTGCGTTCATTGCGCGTGACCATGCCAATGTGGAAAAAGCCCCGGTACTCCGCCAGACACATCGCCTTAAAGGCATTCTCATTGCCATCCCTGTAGTCCTGCGGAGCCTGCACAATGGCTATTTCGGGGGTCGTGAAGCGGGGTACTAATGTTCGCAGCCAATCACGATTGACCTGGTAGTCGCTGTCGATCACCGCAACAATCTCTGCCTCGGATGCGGTTTTTTGCAGCACATAGTTGAGGGCGCCCGCCTTGAATCCAGACAGCGGGGCCACATGGAAAAAGTGAAAGCGTTCACCCAACTGTTCGCAGTGAGCCTGCACCGGCTGCCACACAGCAGGATCTTTGGTGTTGTTGTCGATCACCAAAACCTCAAAATTCGGGTAATCGAGTGCTGCCAGCGCGTCCAGTGTCTGCTTCAGCATTTGCGGCGGCTCATCATAGGCCGGCACATGAATCGAAACCATCGGCAGCTCCGCATCCGTCGCCACATCTGCGTACGCTTCGCGGCGTGACTCCCGCAGCCACAAAGCCTCTGCCCACTCATGCGCCTCGGCCAGCAGCACTACAATCACGCCCAGTGCAAACAGGAACAACACCACGCCCACAGCCAGGGTCGCAGGCGTCATATATTGCTGGGAAAATTGATAGACCATCCACACTGCAAAAGTGGTGATGGCAAAAGTAATCAGCGCCAGAAAACCGCGGCCACGGGATCTCAGGCCACTGCTGTCACGGAATAGCAAAGCGAGCAGAAGAATTGCAATGCCGATTGCAATGGCTGACAGTCCCCGCCATTGAGGAATCATCACCACAGGTTGTACGAAATCGAACTTGGGATCCCGCTCGGTATTGTAGACCCCCCAATGCGTCCCCGCCTCCCCCTCCAGCTCCCGCTTCCACAGCTGATCGAAGGCCTCCATAATATAGTAGGTATATCCCTCTTTCTCGGCAGAGTCGAGAAAGCGGCGTAAAAAAATCGCCTGGTTTGCCTGGCTGGCCACAGCTCCCTGCCTGGTGCGGCCATTGCTCGGCCAACCCACCTCGGCAATCACTATCTCCTTGGTGGGGAAGGTCTTTTGCAACTCTTTATAGCGCATGTTGACATAATCGACGGCGCTATCGACCGGAATCCCCTCCCAGTAGGGCAGCAGGTGCACAGCGATGAAGTCGACGTTTGCTGCAAGTTCGGGGTGCTCCAGCCAGATATGCCAGGGTTCGGCCAGACTGACCGGAGCCCACACATCCTTTTTTACCTGCTTTATATAGGCGATCATCTGTTCGACAGAGCGTTCACCTCGCAGCAGTGCCTCATTGCCGACGATAACGCGCACCACCGCGCGATGACTCTCTTTATAGATGCGAAGCAGATTTTCAATCTCCACGGCATTGGCAGCTTCGTCATCACTGATCCAGGCGCCGAGGGCTACATTCAGATCATAGACCCCAGCCAGCCTGGGGATCTCCGCCAGGGTAGAGGCCACGGAGTAGGTTCGAATCGCATGAACATCGCCCGACAAGAGGGCGAGATCCTCGTTGATCTCCTCGATTTTGGGGTATGTATTCGTAGAGGGTCCGTGCTCACCACGACCGGGGGAGAAGCAGAAACCATCGACTTCAGTTGGCCAGGGCGGCTCGATATCGGGCTGGTTGAGCAGCGCCCACAGCATAACCGTAAGCCCGCCCATCAGTAGAGTGATGATAAGACTGGAACGATTCACAGCATAAAGCAGATGTTATGGCGGCAGGAAGCCGTATGGCGACTCATCGTGAAACCCTTCCACGCAATGCCTCAGTCACCTCCATACGCCCCGGATAGAAAGCGCGCTTGAGTACGGGAATGGCGTTTTCAGGTTCGGCGTCGCCACACATGAAGAGATCGAAGGCCGCGTAATTACGCTCGGGCCAGGTATGCACACTCATATGTGACTCGGCAAGCACAGCAACACCGGAAACACCACCACTGGAGGAGAAATGATGCAGATGAATATGCAGCAGAGTTGCTCCGCAAGCTTCTACACACTGACGCATGGCTTTTTCGATGTGTTTTATATCATCAAGATATTTAGCTTCCCACAAATCCAGCAACAGATGGAGACCTGCGTATTCAATATCTTCACGCAGGATAAAGTGATCGTCCGGGGTCTCGACCCCGGACTCTGCAGGTGCAATTATCTGCATCATTTTAGCGTGACTCAGGCTTCCAGCTGCTGGCTTGGCCAGGCTGTCAATACGGCCTTGACCAGGGTGCCGAGTGGTATGGCGAAAAAGACACCCCAGAAGCCCCATAATCCGCCGAACACCAGGATTGAAACGATAATTGCCACCGGATGCAGATTAACAACTTCCGAAAACAGCAGTGGAACCAGAACATTGCCATCGAGCGCCTGGATAACGAAATAGGCGACAGCCAGCCCCCCGAAAGCGCCGCCCCAGCCCCACTGAAACCAGGCGACTAGCAACACAGGCAGCGTAACGACCGCGGCGCCAATGTAGGGAATGATGACGGAGAGGCCTACCAATACGCCGAGCAACAAGGCATAGTTCAGACCAAACAGCGTAAAGGTGACATAACTCACCGAGCCGACGATCAACACCTCCCAGAACTTCCCGCGCACATAGTTGGCAATCTGCATATCCACATCGATCCACACCTGATCTGCAATTCCACGGTCTTTGGGGAAAAAACGCAAAAACCACTGCGCAATCAGCTTCTTGTCCTTCATAAAAAAGAACACCAGCAGCGGTACGAGGATGAGATAGACAAGCAGCGTGATCAGCCCAACGACAGATGATGCCGAAGTGGAGAGGATCTTCTGGCCGGCCAGCGCCACTTCATTTTTCATCACTGTGATCAGCCTTGTGATCTGCTCTGCAGTGACAAGATCAGGATAGAGTTCGGGAAGCCGTATGAGGCTCTTTTGTCCGCTCGAGATCATGTAGGGCAGCTGCTGAACCAATTCCGTCAGCTGACTGGATGCCAGTGGCAGGACACCAAAAATAATCAGTACCACGAACAGCATAAAGGCAAAAAAGACAACGGTAACCGCCAGCAGTCTTGGCAAATGATAGCGCTCAAGAATGCTCACAACGCCTTCAAGCAGATAGGCGATGACCAGGCTTGCAAGCACCGGCGCCAGCATATCCCCAAAAAAAAGGATGACAGTGAACCCGACAACCAACGCCAGAATCAGCGCCACGACCCGCGGGTCGGAGAAGGTGCGGCGAAACCAGTCCGCGACGAGATTCATCTGCAGTTAATCCTGTTCCAGTTGTTTTCGGTAGGCATCATAACGCGTGGAAAACAACTCCTCAAGATCATCAATCACTTCTGTGGCCGCCCTCCCCTTCAAAACATGGGAAGACATCAGGTCTGAAGTCTCATGCAGCAGGGTCTCTTTTTCCAGCATGGGATAAGCGTTGGATAATCGGCGAATTGCGGCCACCACACTCTCCTGCTGCGGTCGCTGCATGTTTCCAGGGAGTTGCAGCGGCTGAGGCTGAGACTCTTTTTCCAGGCTGGGTCGCTGTTTAAGGAATTCGGCAAATGCCATCAGAGTCTGCTGGTCTTCACTGCAGAGACTTTGATAAAGAGCTGACAGTCTGCTGTTTTTTCCTCCCCCGCCCATGGGCATCGAGGGCAGCATCACCCGTTCTTCTCTGACCCGGAGGATTCGCAGTAGTCACGTGCAAACTCAAGCAGTGTCTCCATCAGGCGCAAACGAAACTTCTGCTTTTGGTGCACGAATGAGAAAGGACGATCCGGCTGGGAGTCAAAAGGCACGCACACCAGAGTCCCCAACTGCAGCTCCTTCTGAATCGTAGCTCTGGAAACCACGGAGACCCCCATGTCCGCTTCAACAGCGCCTTTGACGGCTTCAGGACTTCCAAGTTCCATCGATATGTTGATACAGGAATCACAATCATCCATCATCCTCATCACTGCTTCACGGGTTCCGGAACCCTCTTCACGACAGATAAACGGGTATTTTGCAAGATCCTTGAAGGAGATGATTTTTTTCTCGGCAAGTGGATTGCCGGGAGCAGCAATTGCGACCAGTTGGTCCTTGCGGCACTCTTCGACCACCAGGTTTTTATTGGTGACGGGCGCCTCGATAACTCCAAGGTCAATAATATTGTTCTCCACCATCTGAACAATTCCCTCTGAGTTGGAGACTTTGAGGTGAATATTAACCTCCGGGTACTCTGCCTTGAAGTCACCAAGCAACGGCGGCAGCATATATTCCGCGATGGTCGTACTGGCGCCAATTGTGAGAGTGCCGCTAGTCTCTCCTGTCATCTCACATACAGCATTCTCCATCTGTCCGTAGAGTTCAAAGATTTTGTCTGCATAGCCATAGACACGTGTGCCTGCTTCAGTAAGACTGATACGGTTATGTGTTCGATCAAAAAGACGCGTATTGAAATACTCTTCCAACTGGCGTACCTGAAAGGTGACTGCGGGTTGCGTCATGTGCAGGGTTTCAGCCGCTTTGGTAAAACTTAACAAGCGGGCGACCATGTGGAATACCTGTAATCTGCGGTCAGCCATCGATGAATGCCGATATGGTGTCAATAAATTACATTTATACCATAATTCACTCTTAAATAATATTTATAGAAGCAATATAATTGATTTAGAACAACTCTATCGCAGTTTACCGATCCGCTTTCCCCCTGCGAACTAGCGGCAGTTTTTTTGCATCACTGTGCATCTACCCATCGTCATATTCCAGATCGATCGAGTGACGCCAGCACTGCTCTTTTTTGTCAAACAGACGCCGGCTTTCGAGCGGCCCCCAACTGCCGGCAGGATATTCGGCAACGGCTTCATCACGACGCTGCCACTCGCTGATGACAGGGTCGACCACCCGCCACGCATATTCGACTTCGTCATAGCGCAGAAACAACGCACGGTCGCCATCCATGACATCCAACAGCAACTCCTCGTATGCATCAATCTTCTCCTGGAGCACCCCGCGCAGACTGGCATCGAGACTGGTCTGGCGGATATTCATGTCCAGCCCGGACTCCTTGACGGTCATCTCGATGCGTAGGCATTCGCACGGCTGTATACCCAGCATGATCCAGTTCTGCTTCATCGGCCCAACTGCCAGATCGCGAAAGAGCTGCTGGGGCGGGTGGCGGAAACAGATCGAGATCATGGATTGGCGTTCAGCCATACGTTTGCCGGTGCGCAAATAGAAGGGCACGCCCCGCCAGCGCCAGTTGTCTATATAGAGCTTCAGTGCGGCATAGGTCTCTGTGGTGCTGTCAGCCGGCACATTCTCTTCATGCAGATAAGAAACCACCTCTTTGCCGTCAATCACGCCCTCTGCATAACGGGCGCGAAAAGCGTGGGCGTCGACGTTCTCTTTATTGATAGGGCGCACGGATTTTAGCACCTTGACCTTTTCATCACGCAGGGATTCCGCCTCCAGCGTTGCGGGAGGCTCCATTGCGACCAGCGTCAGCAACTGCAGCAGGTGGCTCTGAATCATGTCGCGCATAGCGCCGCTGTCATCATAATAGGCTGCACGGCTGCCAACACCCATGCGTTCGGAGTGTGTGATTTGAACATGCTCGATGTAGTTGCGATTCCACAGCGGCTCCAGCAAGGTATTGGCAAAACGGAATACGAGCACGTTCTGCACCGTGCTTTTACCAAGATAGTGATCGATGCGGTAGATCTGCTCCTCCTGCAGGTGCTGCGTGAGGTTCTGCTGCAACTCATGGGCGCTGCGCAAATCGTAGCCAAAAGGCTTTTCGATCACCACGCGACGCCATCCATGCTGCTGTTGCAGCAACTCTACTTCACCAAGTTTCTGCACCACCAGACTGAAGTCAGCCGGACGAATGGACATGTAAAATGCGATATTTTGCGGCAGTGATTCAAGATAGTGTTTCAATCTTCCCCACATCGAATCATCTGAGAGGTCGCCCTGAAAATAACTGATGCGTTCAGCGAAACAGCTGAACATCTTCTCATCAAGTTGGTGACGCGCACGTTCCTCGACCCACTGGCGAACCTCGGAGATGCATTTCTCGAGATCCCAGGAACGCCTGCCACTGACAACGATGCGCGTTCCATGCGGTAGCTTGTTCGCCACTTCAAGGTGGTATAACGCGGGGATCAATTTCAGGCGCGAGAGGTTTCCTGTTGCACCGAAAATAACATAGGTACAGGCTTCGCTCATTGAGAGAACTCACTATTGCTCAAAGATGGAGGAATCAGCATGATTCGGAATGATTGCTGCTCATAGGGGCGGTAACTATATCACTATCCATCCCATAGATTGATTCAGTGTTTTCCTGGACAACTGATATAATAGACAGCGAAAAGGGCCAGGAATCAAGCATGCGACTAGACAACTACTATTCAGAGGTCGATGGAAAAACACTCATCTCACCACAGCAGGCGAGCGATTTCGCCAAGTCTGTCGCAGGTGACTTCAACCCCCTGCATGATGTGGACTCCAAGCGCTTTTGCGTACCTGGCGATCTGCTTTTCGCCCTCGCCCTGGCAAAGTTTGGCCTCAGTCAGAAAATGCGCATCACTTTTCTTGGCATGGTCGGCAAGGATGTGCCACTCGACTTTTCCGACACTTCATCAGGAGAGCAGCGCATTGTCGATGAAAACGGCAAGGAGTATCTCAGCGTCGAACGCGAAGGAAGTGTGACGACGAACGAGATCCTGATTCGTGACCTAGTGTGCCGCTATGTGGAATTTTCCGGCCACACATACCCAGATATCCTGATCCCGCTCTTGTCCGGCAACAACGTCATGGTAAATCCGGACCGTCCCCTCATCATCTATCAGAGTATGTCGATCGACCTGGACCACCTCGACTTCACCAAACCTGGCCTGGAACTCAGTAATGCCTCTCTCTCAGTCTCGGGCAGAAGGGGTGACGCTCGCCTGAAGTTCAATCTGACTGCATCCGGCGAAGTCGTTGGCAGCGGAGAGAAGAAGTTTGCGATCAGTGGACTGCGTGAACTCGATAGAGATGTAGTACAGCGATCTGTCGACAGTTACAACAGACATAAGGAAGCGTTTTCAGATTGATCCGCGAATACAGTCGGCAGTCGGCAGTCGGCAGTCGGCAGTCGGCAGTCGGCAGTCGGCAGTCGGCAGTCGGCAGTCGGCAGTCGGCAA
>JAUXDV010000312.1 GCA_030620735.1 Gammaproteobacteria bacterium | reverse complement strand
CGCATCATGGATGTGCTGGGCAACCCTGTTGATGAAGCGGGGCCGGTCGAAGCCGAGAAGCTGATGCCAATCCATCGTGATCCTCCTTCATTCGAAGAGCAGTCCGCCAGTACCGAGATTCTCGAGACCGGCGTAAAGGTCATCGATCTGATCATGCCGATTGTCAAGGGTGGTAAAGTTGGCCTCTTCGGCGGCGCCGGTGTTGGCAAGACAGTGACGCTGATGGAGTTGATCCGTAATATCGCGGTCGAGCACTCGGGATTCTCGGTGTTTGCCGGTGTCGGTGAGCGTACCCGTGAAGGCAACGACTTCTACTACGAGATGGAAGAGGGCGGTGTACTCGACAAGGTTGCACTGGTTTACGGCCAGATGAACGAGCCGCCGGGCAACCGTCTGCGTGTTGCACTGACCGGACTGACGATGGCGGAGCACTTTCGTGATGAAGGCCGCGACGTGCTGATGTTTATCGACAATATCTACCGCTACACGCTTGCCGGCACCGAGGTGTCTGCGCTGCTCGGGCGGATGCCCTCGGCGGTTGGTTACCAGCCGACACTGGCGGAGGAGATGGGTGCTCTGCAGGAGCGCATCACCTCGACCAAGACCGGCTCCATCACCTCCTTCCAGGCTGTCTATGTGCCTGCGGATGACTTGACAGACCCCTCGCCCGCGACAACATTCGCCCACCTCGACGCCACCCTGGTGCTGTCACGAGGCATCGCTGAACTGGGCATCTATCCGGCGGTAGACCCGCTGGATTCCACCTCGCGTATTCTCGATCCTCACGTGGTTGGACAGGAGCATTATGATATTGCACGCGCAGTGCAGGGTATTCTGCAGCGCTACAAGGAGTTAAAAGATATCATCGCTATCCTCGGCATGGACGAACTCTCTGAAGATGACAAGCTGACGGTATCGCGCGCTCGCAAGATCCAGCGTTTCCTGTCGCAGCCATTTTTCGTGGCGGAAGTCTTTACCGGTGCGCCGGGCAAGTATGTCTCTCTGAAAGAGACCATTGCCAACTTCAAGTCTATCGTCGAGGGTGAATATGACCACCTGCCTGAGCAGGCGTTTTACATGTGCGGCACCATCGATGAAGCGCTTGAAAACGCTGAAAAGATGAGCTAACAGGCATCCTGGAGAAAGCTAATGGCGATGACAATCCATGTTGATATCGTGAGTGCCGAGGGAGAGATCTTTTCAGGACTGGCCGAGATGGTTTATGCGCCTGCAGTCATGGGTGAGGTTGGTATTGCTCCGCGTCACACGCCGCTGGTATCACCCCTCAAGGCGGGGGAAGTCCGTCTTGAAACAGGTGAAGGCAGCGATGTCGCACACTACTATATCTCCGGTGGAATACTCGAGGTTCAGCCCCATCTTGTGACCATCCTTGCGGATACAGCGCTGCGTGCTGCAGATCTTGACGAAGCGGCGGCAATCGAGGCGAAGAATCGTGCTGAAGATGCGATGAAAGACAAGAGTGCTGATTTTGAATACGCCAAGGCGCAGTCGGAGCTGATCGAGGCGGCAGCGCAGTTGCGAGCCATTGAAAATAGCCGTAAACTGAAAAAGAAGAGCTCGGCAATACGTTAAGATGCAAGTTGAGATGCGTATTTTGTAACTTCCCAATCATCCCATGTGAATGCCGTCATTGCGAGAGAGCCTAAGCGACCGCGGCAATCTCGTTGGAATTGCACAGTCATAGGATGTACTGAGGTACGAAGCGCATCAACTACATCAATCACGAAAATGACAGTGAACCTTGTCATCCCGCCCTGAATCCATTTGCAGTAGCCTTTTTTACTCGACAAGGCTATCATTCCACCCCGTCTAATATGTAGTTGAAAATTGATGACAGAGAATAAAATCACCCGGGGGCAATACGTCTCACTCACCTATTCCATCGTTGATGATGCCGGAAATGTGCTCGAACAGAGCGACCTTCCCGTCTCCTTTGTCTATGGCAGTGATACGGAAATGATCGGTGGTATGGACCGTCAGCTTGCAGGTAAAAAGGTTGGCGAAAAACTCAGTTTCAAAGTGCCGCCGGAGCAGGGCTTTGGCGAACATGATGCAGCACTGACATTTACCGATTCAATCGAGAATGTTCCCCCGCAATTCCGGCAAATAGGCGCCGAGGTGCAGATGCAGAACGAACAGGATGAAGCCAAGTCATTTTTCGTCACTGAGATCAAGGATGACAAGGTCACGGTTGACGGCAATCATCCACTGGCCGGCAAGCATTTGAATGTGCATGTGACAATCCTGGAAGTCCGCAATGCGCTCCCGGGAGAGGAGCGCACATCCGGTGTTCACGCCGAGCCGATGACAAAACATTAATATCTCGTTCCCACC
>JAUXDV010000283.1 GCA_030620735.1 Gammaproteobacteria bacterium | reverse complement strand
CCCAAGATGGAAGCGATGAGCGTCATCGGTCCATTTGAACAGTTCCTGCTGCTCACCGGAAAAGTTGGCGGCGAAAAGACACCCTGTAAATAACCTGCTTGCTTTAACAACAAACCTCCAGGCCTATGAGTGGGGTCTGGAGGTTTTTTTTGCCCAAAATATATTATGGTCGATTCGCTGCCGCTTGCTTCACTCTGCTCGCAATCACAAACCACAGATAACTATATTTCAATAACTTACAAGGCATACTGAATGTTATTGATAAATATCATGTTGCAGTAATATAAGTATTTGCTAAAATACCTCTCAATACTTGAAGGTTTAAATACTATTTGTGAGGTACGACATGACAATTTGCACACACATCAGGGAGGACATCGAACGTTCACGGAAAACACCCGCGGCTGTTCCCTTTGCATGGTTTCTGCTGGGCGCCCTGCTGATTCATTCAGACTTTCTTCTGATAACAACTATTGGCGTCATGCTTGCTGCGTACGGAGGCTACAGGCTCTTCTTTCGCGGCAGAATGCTCGCCTGCTGCATCAACCATTACCGCAAGGCAATCGCCAAAGGCGAAAAGCCCTCCATGGAGTGCATGAAAGATTTATTGGTGTAGGCGGTTCATGACGCGCTGATAGTCTCCGGCCAGCAGATCGGGAGTCTCATCCACAGCACGTGATATTGCATCACGCATGAGCACATCATCCGTTTTGGATGCTCTCTTCAGCACATAGTCGACAACCTGGCTTTTATGTCCGGGATGACCGATGCCAACCCGCAATCTGCAGTAGTCGGCGCCAATGGCCTTGTGAATATCACGCAGGCCATTGTGGCCGCCGTGCCCTCCTCCCTGCTTGAAACGAATCACGCCCGGCTCCAGATCGAGCTCGTCATGCACAACCAGCAGATGCTGTGGCTCGAGCTTGAAGAAGTTGCAAATGGCGGCGACAGACTGGCCGCTGCGATTCATGAAGACCATGGGTTTGAGCAGACGACAGGAGTGTGCGCCGGCCTGAAACTGGCAGGATTCACCAAAAAAACGCTTCTCCTGACGAAAATCAGCACCATATCGGGCAGCAACCGCATCCGCAAACCAGAAGCCCGCATTGTGCCTGGTCTGGAGATATTTCTCACCGGGATTTCCCAGACCGACAATTAATTGGATTGTTTGTAATTCAAACATGAAACTCGATATATTCCAGACCCATACCGTAGGCACAGGCTGTCGCATCGTAGGATGCTGGTGAGCTTGCGAACCGCATCTGTCGCGTAATTTCGCGATCGATGCGCTTCGTACCTCAGCACATCCTATGCAGGATCCAACAATATACGACGTTTTAATAAATTGCGAAGTAACGATAAAAAAGGGGCATTTGATAACAAATGCCCCTTGATCTACACAGAGATAAATCCTCTGTCAGGTCTCTTCGGAACCCTCTGCATCGGTTGCTTCAGCCTCACCTTCAGCAGCCTCAACCACCTCTTCCGGCTCTTCCTCGACTTCAATACGTGCAGCGAGTATAGCAACAATAGCCGTATCGTGGTCTTCACCCAGCGCCAGGGCGGGCAGTTCAACACCCTCTGGCAGCTTGATCTGGGAGAGATGAATGGCATCGCCTATCTCCAGGGTAGAGACATCGACATCGATGTACTCGGGAAGGTCAGCCGGCAGACAGCTGACCTCAACTTCCGTGAAGTGATGTGATGCAGTACCGCCTTCCTTGACGCCCGGCGCTTCCTCTTCGCCCAAAAAGTGCAAAGGAACAGACATTTTGATCGCCTCTTTACTGCTGATGCGCAGCAGGTCGAGGTGCATGATAAAAGGTCTCGCAGGGTGACGCTGGAGATCCTTGAGCACGACTTTTTGTGCTTTTCCATCGATCTCCACACTCAGGATAGAGGAGTAAAAAGCCTCGTTCTCGAGTTGATGGGCGAGTTCGTTATGTTGCACCGAGATGCTTTGCGGATCACTACCGGTTCCGTAGACAATACCTGGAACCAGCCCCGTGCGACGCAGGCGGCGGCTCGCACCTTTCCCTGAGTCACTACGGGATTGAGCAATAATAGTTAATGTGTCAGCCATGGATTTCTCCTGATAAATGCTGATGAAAAGAAAAGCCCTGCCAACCCGCGACCAGGATTCAACAGGGCGATTATACCCGGCAAAAGAGCAGCAAAACCACTCTTCCGGGGAAGTTGTCAGTCCACAAACAGCGAACTGACGGATTCTGAATTGCTGATGCGGCGCATGGTTTCAGCCAGCAGATCAGCAATGCTTAATTGTCTAATTTTATCACACTTCTGCGCTTCAGGCGAAAGTGCTATCGAGTTAGTCACCACAAGTTCGTCGAGTCGGGACTGTTGCAGATTCACCAGTGCAGGTCCCGAAAGCACAGCGTGGGAGCAGTAGGCATAGACCTTGTTGGCCCCCTTCTCTTTCAATGCCCCGGCGGCATGACAAAGTGTACCCGCCGTATCAACCAGGTCGTCGATCATGATGCAGGTGCGCCCTTTGACGTCGCCAATGATATTCATCACTTCCGCCACATTGGCCTGAGGACGACGCTTGTCGATAATAGCCAGGTCTGCATCATCCAGACGCTTGGCCAGTGCGCGTGCGCGTACGACGCCTCCTACATCCGGTGACACCACTATCATCTGCGGATACTGCCTTAACCAGACATCCTGAAGCAGCACCGGAGAGGCATAGACATTGTCCACCGGGATATCAAAGAAACCCTGGATCTGATCTGCATGCAGGTCCATGGTCAGCACCCGGTCTGCTCCGGCAGTGCTAATCATCTTGGCAACCAGCCTTGCTGTAATGGGGACGCGTGATGAACGCGAACGGCGATCCTGCCGTGCGTAGCCAAA
>JAUXDV010000039.1 GCA_030620735.1 Gammaproteobacteria bacterium | reverse complement strand
CCGTCGTTCGTCTGCTCCGATTACGCTATAGCCTTCTTCACCCAGACTGCGAATAATAGCCAGGCTGGAATTACGTGTAGCTGAATCGACAAAAACCTTCACTTTATTTTCTCATGTGTAAACGTATATGATCAGGAAGCTTTCGCTCATACCAAAACGATTGAAACCGAAACCAGAGAGGAATAACTATTTTTTGCATGAAATTTGCAGGTTTATAATAGAGATAGGTAGGCAGGATGTAACAGCCACGATCAGTCTTTATTGAATACATGGCATTGCCATAGTCAATGCGTTTAATATCAGTCTTGATCGCATTTGTAATAGTTGAATAAAAAGCCAGATTAAAATAGGTGAAATCGTTCCCAGCTGCCTCATGGTCAACGCCGATAAAGCAAGAATTAGCAAAACCATTTCGTTTTAAAATTATCTTGACGCCAATCGTTATGTTATTTTTTTCAGCGGTGAGAATGCTGACATTGTCGCCTAAGTTCTTTTTTAATTTTTCAAAAAACTTCGGGTTGAAAATAAATGGTAATTTGTTATGAGTTTCATTATTTATTGACACGAGCTGGTGCAACCTGTTTCCATATTTTTCCGGGTGATCGATATCGGAAATAACAACGCCTGCTTTAAGATTCCTGTTTATCTGTAACCTTATATTTTTTCTTACATTTTTAGATAAGGATTTTGTGTCACGTATATAGTCGTCGAAGGTTGACCACTCAATGTCCAATATGTTGATTGGGTAGCCAAGAGTGTGGTAATAACCATGGTCCGATAAAATGTTTTTCAAATTAATCTGATCTTTCTTTATATCACTAAATGCAATAGCTAGATTTTTTGAAACTGCCAATGTTTCAACCTTTTTTAATAAGGCCGCTATTACTTCATCTTTAGCTGTACTGCTTAAATTGTCTTTTACTAAAAAGTGGGTTCCCCGTCCTTTGGCAGGGGAGCAGTCGAGTAGTGGCACCATGCTAATGTGGAAAAAATTAAAGAATCTTTTTAATCTTCCAAATACGATGTTATCCAGATCACGCATTTGACGACTAGGCTTGATGACAGTGCAGACCGCGCCACCACAGAGTTGATCGTTACAGATGGCCATGATGTAGTAAACATCCTGTTTAACTATACAAGTTTCTTCAACCGTTTTATGCCACCCCCATGTCATATAAGGATTGTCACTAACCATGGCATCCCAGGATTCTTGTGGAACCTTGTCAATTATTTTTACTGTTTTAAATGTTAATGATTCATACATAACGTTATTGGGTTGAAGTGTGATCTGATTATGGCAGTGCTTCAGCGGCGAGTGATGGTGCGGGATTTGTACTCTTAAGTTTTAGGATCGGAATTACAGTATTTTTTAAGCCGGACATTGAGTTCCCATTTGCGAAAAATATCAATAAATAATCGCAGCTCGTAAGGTTCAGCATTTAGTTTTTTCTTAAACTTTATAGCAGGGGTATTGAAAGCAAGCGATATGCTATACAGTCGGTTCTTGCCCAACTGTTCGAGTTGCTGATAACACTTGTATCGAATATAGGGAGCAATGCCTATACCGCGGAAGTCCATTAGTGTGAATGCGTCGTATAGATAGGCTTCGTTGTTTTTAAGCTTAAAGCAGGTGCTGGCGGAAAAAGTGAGTTCAGTTAAGTTTGCCCAGTTAAAGCCTGCGAGTTTTCCATCGTGTTTCATGCCAAGACAGAGATGACCTTGATTTAATTTATTTAGGAATGATTGCTCTGTGAGGTTGCAACGCCCAGGAATCTCAGCAATTTCTTTCATATCTTGCGACCCTAATAACACCGTTTCATAACCGGTAAAATCTGTCTTAAGAGAAGATAGATCGGCATAGTCGAGGCCTTCGAGATAGATATAGTAAGGTGTTATACGAACACCAAGCCGACCAAGAATATCGGTAATAATACGTAGTGGGGAGCTGAAACGTATTTTTACCCAAAGATTTTTAAAGTAATCCATGGTTTAATTTCCACAAAGGAGAGATCGAGCTTCCTTGTGTGAATATGGCTTGCGTTCTAATGCTTGTGCAACGACAAGAACCCGCTCAACTAACTCTCTGTTTAATGCGAGATGGGTTCTCTCTTTGTCGTACCAGATGTTATCTTCGATGCCAACACGAACACCGCCGCCTGCCACTAGCGCCATGGCATTGATGGTAATTTGTTTATCGCCTATACCG
Organism: Gammaproteobacteria bacterium; assembly: GCA_030620735.1. Classification (GTDB taxonomy): domain Bacteria; phylum Pseudomonadota; class Gammaproteobacteria; order Chromatiales; family Chromatiaceae; genus Sva-25. The sequence continues at coordinate 8,992 of JAUXDV010000039.1, read as the reverse complement.
CCCGCGCCCCAGACAGACCCCTCTGGGAAATCTCTCACCATAAGTCCCAAATTTAACATGTTTGCTTGAGCACAAGCGATATTTCCCAGGATCAAATTAAAATAGTAAGGGGCTTTGATAAGGCCTTTTTTTATGAGGTATTTTGCGTAATTAATCATGCCGAGATCGAAAACTTCCAGTTCGGGTCGTATACCGTTTTCGAGCATTTTTTTTGCAAGCATCTGAATCATCTCAGGCGTATTAATGCTGGCTTCCTTGTTAAAATTAAGAGAGCTTAGCGTCAAGCTACCAAAGTCTGGTTTTGCATCACCTTTGAGTTCCAGGCACTCTGAACGCTTTTCGAATTCAGAAAAATTTCTGCCACTGGTTGAAACGCCTAATAGCAGATTTTTATTATGTTTTCGTATGCCACTGATTATTTCACCATACACTTCTTTTTTGTATGTGGGCTCTCCGGTATCGTGGTCACGTGCATGGAGATGAACTATATTGGCCCCTAATTCTGCTGCTTCCAGCACCTGAGAGATAATTTCATCAGGCGTTAGAGGAACATTAGGCGTCATGCTTTTAGTTGGTATCATGCCGGTTGGTGTAAAATTTAAAAGAAACTTGTCCAATTGAATGTCTCCTCGTACCTTAATTGTTGCGGTTGAAGCTCTTTACAACTTTAAACTTCCCATTTTTTTCAATGTCAATTTTCTCGCAGACTTCAGTGGTTACTTCCAATTTACCCTTTGTCGCTTGCTGCAAACATTCCTTAATCTGTATTAGCGAGTCGCTGCGAACGTTGATGCCCTTGCTGTTGCCCATAATCACTTTTACTTGCAGGTTATTTTTTTCTTTTTGAATGATTTGATATTTCAACAGACCAGGAATATTTTCAATTGCGGTTGTTAAAAGATAGGGTGATATTTGCTCTCCATCAGGGAGAATAATATATTCCGAGCTTCTACCAGCTAGTGGTCGCATAAGCTTAAATTTTAACCCGCATGGGCATGTATCCTTAAGCAGCATTCCTTTGTCACCAATCCTGTAGCGAATAAAAGGCATTGCTCGATTGCGTAAGTCGGTGAGAACAATATCACCGACTTCCCCATTTGGAACTACTGAGTCACCATTTAAAATTTCAACGATGACTTCATCTTCATTGATGTGATAGCCATCTCGTTCTTTGCATTGCCAGGCAACTTCTTTTGTTTCTGTGCAGCCATAGTGGTCATACACGAAAGTTTGAAATGACTGCTCTATGTGATCCCGTACAGATTGAGTGAGATATTCTGAGGCGGTAAATATACGTTTTAAATTTTTAAGCCCCGGTGTCTGCTGATCGTAGAGTTGTGCAAGACGAAAAAAGTAGCTGGGTGGGCCATAGCAGTTCTGTGGATTAAATTTTTCAACATTTTTCAGTGTCGTTTTTAAATCATCAAAAATCGAGAAGAACTGGGCATGATAAGGTGCTCGGATATATCGTAGAATCTGATTTTTTTTGTCCAGTTTACAAGCTGTTTCAGTTTCGAATATGGCTACCTTTTCGACGATACGCAATCCGCATTTTTTGCGTGCTCTGAATTTAGATAGATATTTTTTTCTAAGCCATGATTTTGAATCAAAATATGACCTAAAAGGTTCACCTGTTGAACCACTTGAATAACTGCTGTGATATTTTTCTCGTGGATATTTCCGGTTTATAAATTGCGTATCATCAATTTGAATTGTTTCTTTCGTTATTATCGGTAAACGAGAAAGGTCTGATATTTTTGTTATCTCTCGGGGGACGAAATTATTTTCCCTAAAAAAGCTTTCGTAAAATGGTACGTTTTCATAGGCATTTTCTAGCTGTTTTACTAACAAGTGCAGGCGAAGAGTTTCTAACTCTTCAGTTAAGAGGTTTAAATTACTTGTCATTATTTTTATATATATCTAGGTATCTTTCAGCTATTTTATTCCAGCTGTACTCATTAACTGCCTTAGTCCGGTTGGCTTTACTCATCGTAAGCCTTAATGTGCGATCATTTCTTAATGCCATTATGGCTGCCTGAATGGCATCAACGTTTTCTGGCTCCACTAAAATGCCGTTTTCCGGATGGACATAATCGGGTACACCGCCAACCTTACCCGCAATGATTGGTAGGCCGCAGGACATAGCTTCGATAAATACCATACCAAATGATTCAGCTAATGAAGGTAAGATAAATACGTCTTTCGTACTTAAAAGATTCGGTAACGACTCGCGAGGGTAATAGCCCTTGAATGTTACTTTTTTATTTAGAGACAGTTCTGCGCACAACGTTTTAAGCTGTGCTTCATAATTACCTGTACCTATTATCGTCAGGGAAATATCTTCTTCTTCAAGCCTGGCAATCGCGTGAAGGACATGTTGGATCCCTTTGCGTTCAATTAATCGAGATACAGTAACTAATCGGAATGAGTTTCCTCCTCGATGTGGTTGTATCTGTGGTTTGAAAATTTCAGATTCAATGCCGTTCGGTATCACATCAATACTCTGAAATTTATTGGTTTCGAGTGCTGTTGTTTTTAAACTTTCACTTAAAGCGACAATGTTTTTTGCTCTTTTCCAAATACGTTTTGTAAGCGGTGTTAATGGGCGGTGAACATTTTGTAACATTTTGTTACTCATGTCATAAAATGGTACATCGGACCCGCGCAGTGAAATAATATATGGGATTTTTGTATGTCTACCTGGCAGCAGGGATAGGAATCCTGTAGGCAAGCCAAAAAAATAATGCAGGACATCATAATCTTCAGTTCGTACTAAGGAGGTAAAGCGGGGAATACTAAAAGTAACAAAACTTAATGCGCCTCGGAAACCACAGTCATGGATCCCCTTGCGCCAGCTAGCCACTCGAAATACGCGAAATCCTTCGATTTCTTCTAGTTTCGGTTTACCTGGCAATTTAGATGTTAAAACATCTACCTGGTGGCCTAGTAGAGCCAATTCTTTTGCCACGTTATACGTGGCATAGCCAGCACCGCCACCCATTGGCGGGAATTCATAATTTAAAATTAAGATTTTCATTTAATTTAGTATCACAGGAAATTTCGACATTAGTTTTATATGTAACCTCTGAAATATGACTCGGCAGCTGTGTAGCTTTTTCATGCTATTCGGTGCTAGTAGCATAGTTGATATTCTTCCAGATTAATTCTGAATCATTGAATTAACTGGGGTTGTTACAGGAGATATTAGCTCACCAATTCTATCTTCAATGTGTGATCTCAGACCTCGCAAAATATGCTCCAAACAGCCGGTTTTTTTTGGACGTTTTTCAGGTGGGGTCATCACCCACCTCGATTCTTAACCACTTCCCGGAGGGCAGTCGCGCTCCAAGGGATGTCAGTTTACGGCAAAGTTGTATCTGGGCTGCCCTGCGTTTTGGTTGCTGTATGGGTTCCATGCGAATGCTGACTTCGATTATACCGGATTTCACCCTGCTATTACAGGTGGATCTGACATTGCAAGCGCCAGTTATACAGTGAATGGTGGTGTAGCTAAAGTGGACCTTTAATCACCCGATGATCAGGTTTGAAAAGCTACCGCGAAACGGTTTAGTTCAACGCTACTATGCGCCCTTTTTTGCGCCATGAAGACAAACAACATTGCTGCGCGATATCGGGAAGTTATTTTTGGACAGCTACTGAGTGTTATTCGGGGCGGTAACGAATGAGAATTATTTGTCACCCAGCTCTTTTTGGTGCAGAATAATTAAATGTCCGTTCGCATCATCATATCTTTGCTGATTATCGCTATCCTCTGTAATAGCGCAGTGCTGGCGTCTGATATGCACTCTTTGTCCACAGGTCAGACTCACTCCATCAACGACCACGCAAAAAACCCGCTCGACAGCGATGCTGATCCTGTATGCGATAACTGCTGCCATGGCATATTCCATCTCTTCTCCCTGAATGGCATTGAATCCCTGCATTTCTCAGCTGACAACACTCTATTGCTGGCTGCCTACTCCTTTTCTTTAAGCTCTTTCTACCCTCCGCTTCCACTGCGTCCGCCAATTACAGTCTGACCTCTTCTCACCTGAAACCTCTGTGGTGTTATGAGCAAGCCGTTCCTGTACATTCTGTGCCCATGGTATTTGTACCTCCGTCTACGGCAGATGCGGAAGCTTCGCAATCTCAGTATATTCATTAACATTCCCGAGTCAGTCAGGTGGGATTTATTCTCTTGCGAGCTCTTGCAAAACTCGTGAATAGTGAGTTTTGTCATCTCGAACGAATGTGAGAGATCCTATATATCAATAACCTGAGATTTCTCCTTTCAGTCGAAATGAGAGCTTTTGAGAATTTTGCAAGAGGCTCTTACGAGTTCCATTTACCGGTTGTTTGATGTGAATTTTATTCCGATAAACTTCTAATGAAACCAGGCTGCAGGATTGATTATGAATATTCAAAAATGGGTTTTATATCTCCTGACACTGACATCGCTTCTCTGTCATCCTCTATTTGCTTTGGAAAAGGAGGAGCATGGAGGCGAGCATGGCGACAAAGAAGAACACCGGGTTCACCTGACCCCCGAGCAGCGCCGCATTGCCGGCATTGTTGTGGAATCACTCGTGGCTCGTCCTGTAGCAGAGGAGGTCGAGGCGCCTGGTGAGGTCCAGCTTAATGCCTACGCTTCAAGCCAGATTACACCACGCATCGAGGCGCAGATTGTAAAAAGACATGCTCGCCTGGGCGATGCGGTCACACCAGGGCAGCCACTGGTGACACTCTCAAGCGCCTTGATGGCCGAGGCGCAGGGAGCGGCATTGGTTGCCGCCATGGAGTGGCAACGATCGAAGAAGCTGGGAACACAGGTGGTCTCGGAGCAACGCCATATTGAGAGCAGGATTGCCTATCAGCAGGCACAGGCCAGATTACTGGCTTATGGCATGACTGCAATTCAAGCTGAAAGTTTGATCGATGAGACTGACGTCAGCGGAGTCGACGGCAGTTTCACCCTGCTCTCACCACAGGCAGGCACGGTCATCCGGGATGACTTCATTGTCGGAAAAATGGTCGAGCCCGGTGAGTTGCTGTTTGAAATTACCGACGAGTCCAGACTCTGGGTCGAAGCCTATGTCAATCCTGAAGCGGTGTTCAGACTCGCCATCGGCGCAGCTGCACGTGTGCGCGCAGAGAGGGAGTGGATTAATGGCAAGGTGATACAGATACATCATGCCCTGAATGAGACCACACGCACCCTCGGGGTTCGTCTGGAGATCCCCAATCCACATGACCGGCTGCACCCCGGTCAGTTTGTAAGCGTAAGAATCCACACCGGTGAATCCGATAAAACGGCACTAACCCTGCCGCTGAATGCCATTATGCGCAGCCCCGATGGCGACTGGCAGGTTTTTGTGGAAGAGGAGCCGGGGGAGTTTGGACCACACGAGATTAAGATTGTCCGCCAACTGCCGGAGACGGCCGTGATCGAGGGTCTTGCCGCCGGCGTCCGCGTGGTTACCCGGGGAGCCTTCTTTGTGCAGTCGGAACTGGCAAAATCCGGTTTCGAAGTGCATAACCACTAGCTCGCCAGGAAAAATCTTTGCGGTCTGGGCGAGAGTCATTATTGAAATTTGACTCATCTGTAAAGATGTTGGCTACTCAAGGATTACCAGGAACCTGCTATGCTCAATAAACTGATTGACTGGTCCGTCGCCAATCGCCTGCTAGTGGTGCTTGGGTTGCTGGTGGCGCTTGCTGCAGGCGCACTCCTGATACCAAAGCTGAACCTCGACGCCTTCCCCGATGTCACCAATGTCCAGGTGCAGATCAATACCGAGGCCAGGGGGCTGGCGGCCGAGGAGGTGGAGCAGCTCATCACATTTCCCATCGAGGCCGTGATGTATGCCTTGCCGGATGTGGAGGAGGTGCGCTCTATCTCCAAGACCGGCCTCTCTGTGATCACCGTGGTGTTCACGGAGGAGACTGATATCTACTTTGCCCGCCAGCTGGTCTTCGAGCGTCTGCAGGATGCCCGTGAACAGATCCCTGAAGGTGTCGCTACGCCGGAGATGGGGCCGAATACTTCCGGGTTGGGACAGGTCTATCAATACATACTGCGTTCTGACGATCGGCAAAAATATGACTCCATTGCACTGCGCAGCCTCAATGACTGGGTGGTGAAACTGCTGCTTCTACCAATCAACGGTATCACCGACGTACTCTCCTACGGCGGTGAAGTGCGCCAGTACCAGGTGCAGGTCGACCCCGGCAAACTGCTATCTTATGGCATCAGCATCGATGAAATTGCCAGGGCCATCCAGGAGAATAATCGCAATGCCGGAGGCTGGTTTTTGAACCGTGGCGCCGAGCAACTGGTGATTCGTGGTGTGGGCTGGGTGCGCGCAGGGGAAGAGGGTCTGCGCGACATACGCAACATCCCGCTGAAAGATCATGGCGGCGTGGTGGTGCGTGTGGCTGACGTCGCAGAGGTGGGATTCGGCGGCGAAATCCGTCAGGGGGCAGTGACCATGACACGCCGCGATGCAGAGGGGAAGCCGGAGACGCTGGGCGAAGTTGTCGTCGGCATTGTACTCAAGCGCCTGGGGGCCAATACCAAGGCAACCATCGATGCAGTCAAGCAGCGCCTCCCCGCCATACAGCAGGCGCTGCCGGATGGCGTCACCATTGAACCCTTCTATGACCAGGCCGACCTGGTGGAACAGGCAGTCGATACTGTCAGCAGGGCGCTAATCGAGGCCTTTGTGCTGATCGTGGTGGTGCTGCTGCTGTTCCTGCTCAATCTCCGCGCCACGCTGCTGGTGCTGATCTCCGTGCCTCTCTCAGTCGGAATGGCGCTGACAGTCATGAGCTACCTGGGCCTCTCGGCCAACCTGATGTCTCTGGGAGGACTTGCTATCGCCATTGGTATGATGGTGGACGGCCCGGTGGTGATGATGGAGAACATCTTCAAGCACCTCTCGCGCCCTGACGCGGAGCACCTGGAAGATGTCGGCAACAACATCGCCCCCGGGGTTTCCGATCCCTATGACGCATCACATGACCACCACGGCATCCCATTGCGCATTCAAGAGGCAGCGCGTGAGGTGGGCCGGCCGGTATTCTATGCCGTGATCATCATCATTGTTGTCTTCGCTCCGCTGTTTGCACTTGAAGGGGTGGAGGGCAAGCTGTTTCAGCCCATGGCCGTCTCCATCGTACTGGCAATGCTAACCTCGCTGGTGGTGGCGCTGATCGTCATCCCCGCCCTTGCTACGTTTGCCTTCAAGCGGGCAGTCAGGCATCGCAGCAGCCTGCTGTTCCTTCCTCTGGAGTGGCTCTATCAACACACATTGCGTGTTGCCCTGAAACTGAAGTGGATTGTCGTGCTGGCGGCCCTGGTGCTGTTTGCCGCAGCGTTGGCCCTGGCGCCTCGCCTGGGCACGGAGTTTGTACCGGAACTGGAGGAGGGCGCCATCAATATCCGGGTTACCCTGGCGCCGTCAGCCAGCCTTGAGACTGCCTTGACCGTGGCTGCTCAGCTTGAAAAACGCCTCATGGAATTTCCGGAGGTGACCTATGCTTCGAGCCGCATAGGCCGGGCCGAACTGGGCGGCGACCCGGAGCCAGTCTCCAACGTGGAGATCTACGTTGGACTGAAATCTGTCGATGCATGGAGCAGCGCCAGCGACCGTTTTTCTCTACAGCAAAAAATCGAGCAGGCGCTGTCGGTGCATCCGGGACTGCTGTTTACCTTCTCTCAACCCATCGCTACACGTGTTGACGAGTTGCTCTCCGGCGTCAAGGCGCAGCTTGCCATCAAGTTGTTCGGGCCTGATCTGAAAGTGCTGGCTGAAAAAGGCAAGGCTATCGAGGCGCTGGTCCGTGGAGTAGAGGGTACGCGTGGCGTGGAGATGGAGCAGATCGCAGGCGAGGCCCAGCTGACCATCCTCCCCCGCCGGGATCTGCTGGCCCGCTACGGCATACCGGTATCACAGGTGATGGAGCTGATTTCCGACGGCATCGGCGGCGTCGAGGCCGGCCAGGTGATCCAGGGCAATGAGCGCTATGATATCTCTGTACGCCTGGCTAAGCCCTGGCGCAAAGATGCTGAAAAGCTGAAACAGCTGGTGCTGCAGGCCCCCAACGGCGCCTGGGTGCGTCTTGGCGAAATGGCCGAAGTGATCATCGAATCCGGCCCGCCACAGATCCGTCGCGACGATGTGCAACGCCGGGTTGTCATTCAGTCCAACGTGGAAGGGCGCGACATGGGCGGACTGGTGAACGAACTGCGCCAGCGCATCGCCGGGGAGATCGATCTGCCTGCCGGCTACTCTGTCGTTTTCGGCGGGCAGTTCGAAAACCAGCAGCGGGCGCAGCAGCGTCTGATGATCGTGGTGCCGCTCTCCCTCGGCCTGATTTTCCTGCTGCTCTACTTCGCCTTCCACTCTGTTGGAGAGGCATTGCTGATTATGCTCAATGTGCCGCTGGCACTGATTGGCGGCATTGCAGCGCTTTACATGACCGGTCAGTATCTGTCGGTGCCCGGCACCATTGGCTTCATTGCCCTGTTCGGCGTTGCCGTACTCAACGGCGTGGTGATGGTCAATGCCATCAACCAGAATGTCGAGGCCGGCGAATCGATTTCCGATGCCGTCTTCCGCGGTGCGCTCTCCCGTCTGCGCCCGGTGCTGATGACTGCCGCTATCGCGACGCTGGGATTGATTCCGATGCTGCTCTCCACGGGTGTCGGCTCTGAGGTGCAACGCCCGCTGGCGACAGTTGTCGTCGGTGGACTGGCATCCAGCACCCTGCTGACACTGTTTGTTTTGCCTTGCTTGTATGGAGTGTTTTCAAAAGGGATTTACTCTGTCATTTCGACTCAAACACAATGAGGATTGCCATCATGATGACATTACACAATCGAAACCATCTGCTCACCTTGATCCTTGCAACGCTGCTCTCCGGCTGCGCCAGCCTGCCTGATAATCTGGCTGCAAATGGCACCCTGAAAGTGGAGCGTGTTAACTCCAGA
>JAUXDV010000158.1 GCA_030620735.1 Gammaproteobacteria bacterium | reverse complement strand
TGTTCTGGCTGTCTATCTCGATTTTGAAGAGATCCCCTTCACCTGTCTCCCTGACATAGTTGCCATTCTTGTCGTTGTAGCCCTGAATTGATCCATCTTTCGCAACCACGATGCCAATCGGGCTTGCATAGAGAGGAGGCTGCGCCAGGCGCAGATCATCGGCCAGATCCCGGCTGAATTGCGCCATTGCCAGATCATCCATCTCGCCTTTGACCCCGCTCAGATTTGTCTGTTCGTATCTCTGCATGCTCTGTGTGGTGATTTTCATGACCCGGTCGAGATCCACGCCAGGCGCTTTCTGGGTGCAACTTCCAAGCAGCATGGAAATGCCGATGACAAGCGGAATAATGATCGCAGTATTAAATTTCATTCGAGTTGCTCGCAAGTAATTTCTGGTTAAAGGTGTAAGCATAGTGTACTTCATCGATGCCGTCAGCATAGTAATCTTTCAGGCTTCCCGCCTCGGTAAACCCCGACTCGAACAGAGGCTCGCTGATGCCCGCATAGTTCGATGGGAAGCTGAGAAAAGCACAGCGCGCACCCTCCTCCCTCACGGCGCCCAGACCGGTCTGCACATCTTCCGCGGTAAAAGGAGCATCACTGCCGCCTCCCTTCTGCTCATGCCAGCCAAAACTCCAGCTGCCTTCTGTCTCACCGATTTCAAAGATTTCGTTGAACTGGATCGCAACCTGCTGCTGCGCAACGGCTGAGTGATCCTGTTCCTGCTGCAGCCGCATGCCCAAAATGATTTGTGCTTCGCCGACGTCATAGAAGTCATCATGCTGCACCTCGATGGAGAAGCCCATCGATTCATACAGGTGTAGAGCTGCCGCATAGATGGGGCCATCCTCTTCATCCACATAATCGCTGACTTTGACAAACAGCTTGCGGCCTCCCTGCTGTTGCTGAAGATAGTCGAACAACTCTGTCAGCATCTTGCGCCCCAGCCCCCGGTTGGTATGCTGCGCATCGATATAGGTCCAGCTGATCCAGTAGCTCTGATCGCAGCCAGTTGGAGCTTCAAAGCCTGTGACGCCAATCACATCGCCTCCCTGTTCCAACACAAACTGGCCGTAGCAACCATTGAATTCACGATAGAAGCGCTGCGCCTCTTGTGCGTCATCTTCATCGTGCGACTCGATGAGGGCGACGACAGCATCGATATCATCCTCGAGCATGGGTCTGAGTAGATTCATTGGTTAAGTTTTAGGTTGTAGGGCGTAATAAGCGACAGCGCATTGCGCCGCATGGAGAGTTATATTGCCGGACTACTCGATGTACTCAGACCCCGGTTCCCGCTCCCGGATGTACTCCGGCTCCCGATCCCTAACATACTCAGACTGCTGCTCCACAAGAATATCCTCCAGATCCTGATCCGTAATATAGCCGCCTCGATCAATCACATACCTGTCCCCTGATGGAACCACCGTCGTCTCCTGTGATTTCTGCTGATTTGCTTGCATGCTGCTTCTTCGCTTCTCCACCAGCTCTTCACGGGCTTTACGCGCATTCTCAATATCCTCACTACTCTGGTCTGCGGCATCGATCATCTGTTGGGTGGTTTTCCTGGTTGCATCCTGGCTCTCCTGTGAAGGAATAACCGGATCAACCCTGACCTCCCTCGACTTCACTGCGCCAGCAGGAACATGGTCAGAAAAAGTGACATTCCCTTTTTTGTCGACCGAGCCAATAATTTTCTCGGCCCATGTGAAACTGCCGGCAAGCAGCAGTGAGGCTGATATTAGAGCAATGGCAAATGGTTTCATTTTTTCACCTTTGTGTTGGGTAAGTTCTCAAACGTACAAAGAGAGCGGTCATTTTGGATCCGACTTCTCTGGCTCCCGGATTTCAACAGCAGCCTCCTGTGCGGGCTTATCCACGCGCTTCGGTGGAAGATAATCCTTGCGCATGCGTCGTCTTCTCATGAACCCCGACATACTCTGCAGCAAGGAGAGAAGTATCAAACCGCCCAGAAGTGAGAGAATCAGGTAGTGTGCATTCCAGATAAAGAGGAAAGACATCTCCGGGTAGCCACCCTTGAGCATATTAAATGCTGTCTGAAAGTTCTCGATCATACTATCACTGACCGCAGGCATACGGAAACCTCGTGGATCCGGTTTATCGATCCAGAACCACACAACCCAGCCAGCGATAAAAGCAACTAATGTACTTCGAAACATAGGGCATCAACAGCAGAAAATAGAATCGTTCATTACAGCTTCATTTGCCCGCTTCTCCAGCAGTGGAGAGACATGTTTTTTTACTATCGGCAATCTCTCTGGCCTTCTCATTGGATGTGGAAGTTCCGATCATACAGGCTTTTTTCGCATCGAACCTGACGACAATTAGTTCCGATTTCAATTTATCTGTCTCTAAATCACTGCCGGCTATTCTGAAGATAAAGGCGATAAGAGATGCTCCTTTAAAGCGCCACTCTGCGACTTTTCCGGATACAAAGGGAAATGCTCCCGGCTCATTGCGCATGACATCATTATACAGGTCAATTACCGTCTCTTCGCCGCTCTTGATGACGATCCAGCTTCTTGAATCCCCGCCAATATGAAAAACCCGGTACCCCTCACTGCCGGGGCACTCCGCAGTGAAATAGTCAATTTCCGCATCGTCCTGCTGTTCCGATGATTCAATGACATCGCATTTCTCCAGGCTCGTATATACCGATCGATAGTCTGCATCGGCGGCCCATGAGAGCGTGTGCATCGAGAGCAATGCCAGGGTGAGTGCAGGCATAAGGATAGTTTTCATGTGATTTACCTTCGATATATCGATATTCGGTCAGGGGACGATGTTTGCTACACCTATTTTCTTCTCTTCTGAATTACCGGATTGAATGAGTGTACTGTCCCCCGAATTGTAGGAACTGTAGTAGCGGTAGCGGCTGCTGCGGCGGCCTTCAATTTATTATGGATTGAAATGAAACGGATTGATTAACTCCACGCCACAGGCTTCGAAGTCTTTAGTGTTTCTTGTCGCGATAACGAAGTCATTCACACGGGCTATCGCTGCAATTTGACCGTCAAAATCGGACAGTGGGCAGCCGATCTCCCTTCGGTGTCCCTTGATTTCACCATATTTTCGCGCTGCCGCCTCGTCAAAATTCAGGATACGGGACTCAAAAGCAGTTGAGACGAACTGTTCGAATCGCTCTTCGAGCAATCTGCGTCTTTTACCCATTGGCATAATTCGAAGCCCGAAACCAATTTCCGCTATGGATATCGTAGTCAGATAGAGTGTCAGAGAGTCCTGTCTATTCAACCATTCAAGAACTGAGCTTGCAGGTGGCGAGGTCATGAATTCCGAGATGACATTCGTATCGAGAATAATCACTCGGAAAATTCCAGCGGCTCTGAGGTTTCGCGCTTCGGCAGCACCAGCTCTTCACTCCCATAAGCCGGGCTAAAAAGGCGTACGGCCAGATCCCCAAGTGACTCCGGAGCCGCCGCAGCACGCTTTAGGATCTGCCTGACTTCCTCTTCCATCGAAACACCGTGACGCGCTGCGCGAATACGTAACTGCACTACAGTATTTTCATCGAGTCTTCTCACACTCAGACTTGCCAAGATTTTTCTCCACAGTGTTACATGAACGCTAAAAAATGATAGCACCTGCCAGCATTGCGGTCAATCAATGGGTTGAGAATGCATATTTCCAGAGAACCGGCTTGCAACCTGCTTTTTTGGGAGCAAGCCGTTTGCCGCCAATGGACTCCAACTTGCGTACAAAATCGGCGCAACCCAATGGTCTTCCGCTCCTGTAAATATGACAGTTTCTGGTGGATGCGGCAGGAAAACGCCATCCCCCTGCGGAAGACAAACTATTTCAAAACATGCCGGATTGCTTCGAGGATGACCGAGGGCGGTGTTGCATGGGGGAAGATAAAGCGGAGTTCGCCATCCGGGGCGATCAGGTAGATCACGGCCGAGTGGTTGACCGAGTAGCCGAAGGCGGAGCCTTTGAGTTCGACCTCGTAGTATTGCGCGCCATAGAGTTTCGCCGCCTCGGCGATCTCTTGTTCGCTGCCGGTCACACCAATCAGGTTCGGGTGAAAGTAGACAACGTACTCATCCAGCAGTTCAAAGGTGTCCCGCGTGGGATCGACGCTGACGAAAACACCCAGAACCTTTTTCAACTCATGATCATCGAGTTCATTCAACGCCTGCGTCATGAATGAGAGCGACGTCGGGCAGATGTCCGGACATTTCGTATAGCCGAAATAGAGCAGCACCACCTTGCCGCGATGCTCCTTGAGAGAGAAAGGGCCTTTGCTGGAGTGGAGTGTAAAGTCTCCTCCGGGAGGGGCTTCGGTGATGCCGGGTACGGTATCTTTTTGCGCGGGTTGATCTTCGGCAATCGCGCCAAGCGAGAGCAGTAGTCCGAGTAATAACACCAACGTTTTATGAAACATTAGGAGTAAGCCCTATAAAGCATAAATCTGGCAGGTTTCCGGCAAATCGCGGTCAGATGACCGCTCCCACAGTAGCACCGGCATTTGACGTACGAGTGGTCATCTGACCACGATTGGTGCGCTTGCACCCTGGATTCTGGTTTATTCGTCATTGCTAGGAGGCCCAGCCGACGCGGCAATCTTCCTGAGATTGCTTCGCTGCGCTCGCAATGACGGGGCTCTATAGATTAATCGGAGTTCCATAAAACCTAAATCTTCGCACCTTTTCTTTGTGACCTGACCAGCAGCAGCCCCGCCAGGAACACCAGCAGTGCAATACCGGCTGGCAGTCCATAGACTCTTGTGATATCCAGTTCGGGCGGCAGCACCAGCCAGTACCAGGTTGAGAGCGTATGCTTCGCGCCGGCTTCACCGTTGCTGCCGTCCCAGTTTGCAAAGGAGATGGGGATAAATTGCCCTTCATTGAATAATACATCGCCGTCGGCGCTGTGGCGCGGACGTTTCATCAGCACCTGCCAGCGGCCATTTTTCCAGGCCCCGCTTGCACTCAGACTGGTGTCCTGTTCACGCGGTGTCAATTTCTTGTCAGGACCGCTGCCATCGAGCAGCATGCTCATGGCTTCGCGTTTGGGCTCGACGCTGCCGGCGTTCCAGTACCAGATGGTGGTGTTGTGTTTGGCGTCGCCGTGGCGGTAGAG
>JAUXDV010000121.1 GCA_030620735.1 Gammaproteobacteria bacterium | reverse complement strand
TATCCTCGCGATTGCGGGGTGTATCGATGGTGCCGGGGAGTATGCAGTTGACGTTGATCCCCATCTCTCTGTTTTCAGCGGAAAGCGTCTCGGTGAGGGTGATGACAGCAGCCTTGGAGGCGCAATAAGGCCCCATTTTCGCCTTGCCTTCACGCGCGGCGCGCGCCGATATATTGATGATTTTGCCACCTCCGTTTTCCAGCATGCCGGGAATAACGGCCCTGCAGCAGTTGAATACGGAGCGTACATTCAGATCCATCATGAAGTCCCAATCCCTGTCTGCTGTCTCGTGAATCCGAGGTCCCATGGTGAAGCCGCCGGCGATATTGGCGAGTATATCGATTTGACCAAATCCCTCCCTGACTCTGCTGACCATAGCGGAGACAGACTCCGGGTCGATCAGGTTGGTCGGGATGATGAACGACTCTGTTCCCGCTGGAAGGCCTCTCTGAGTCTGTAATAGACGTTCCTCATCGATGTCGACAAGTACGATATTGGCTCCAGCAGCAGCAAATGTTTGCGCAACTGCTGTACCCAGATTTCCGGCGGCGCCAGTGATAATGATGGTTTGATGGTTGAATTCGGACATGAATCATTCACTCTTAATTTGATGGTTGTGGTCAAGTGTAAAGGAACCACAGCTAAATGGCTGGAAAAATCACTCTCTCGTCTGTAAACTCAAATTCCGCTTTTGAGTATCCGTCGCGAGTTCTGAATCAATGGATTTATTTATACTGTTGCTGCCCGTTGCCGCCGCTTCCGGCTGGCTGGCTGCCAGGCGCTCCATGCATCAGAAGCAGGAGCGCCAGTGTGAAGCGGACATGGACTCCGCCTATTACCGCGGCCTGAACTACCTGGTGAATGAACAGCCTGACAAGGCGATCGACGTTTTTGTCGGCATGCTGGAGGTCAACAGTGAAACGGTAGAGATGCACCTTGCTCTCGGCAGCCTGTTTCGCCGGCGTGGCGAGGTCGATCGGGCGATTCGCATCCACCAGAATCTGATTGCACGCTCTACTTTGTCAGCGGATCAGCGTTCGCAAGCACTGCTGGCCCTGGGCAACGATTACATGAAAGCCGGCCTGCTGGACCGTGCAGAGGGATTGTTTGAAGAGTTGGTCGAGAGCAAGCGTCAGCTGCAGCCAGCGCTGACCAACCTGAAAATGATCTATCAACATGAAAAAGACTGGCAGAAGTCACTCGAGGTTAGCCGGCGTCTGGATCTGCTTGGCGGAAAGGGAGAGGGAGATGATCAGGCTCACTTTTTGTGTGAACTCGCAGAGCTGGCGATCAAAAGCGGCGATGTGGCGCAGGCCGAGAGCTATTTGAAGCAGGGGCTTGAAGTCGCCCCCCTGGCGTTGCGGCCACAGTTGATCATGGCTGGAATCTCCGAAAAGCGCGGCGCCTGCCGGGAGGCCATCGCCCGCTTCAAGCAGATTGCTGATCAGCATCCCAACTATATTGGAGAGATTTTACGCCCAATGGCGGAATGCTATCGGCGTTCGCAGCAGCAATCGCAATGGATTGAATGGCTGCGTGAGATCTATGCAAACAAGAGGAATATCCAGGTCATGCTGGAGATTGCTCACGAACTCGAGAATAGCGGAGGGGCTGATGCGGCAATAGAGTTTTTGACCTCCGAACTTGCCGATACACCGGATCTGAATGGCATTCACCAGTTAATCTCCATGCGCATGGCGCAACAGGGAGAGCATCAGTCGCAATTTTTACAGATGATTAATCAGTTTGTAGAGCGCATGGCTGCCAGGCAATCTGCCTATCTGTGCCACCGCTGTGGCTTTACGACACGTACTATCCACTGGCAGTGCCCGGGTTGCCGCTCCTGGGGAACCATGCTGCCGACTGAGACCAAATAGGAGTTACGACGTATGCAATCACCCATAATCGTTGCACTGGATTACCCGCAACCTGAGCCCGCACTGCACCTGCTTGATAAACTGGATCCGCAGCTGTGCCGGGTCAAGGTTGGAAAAGAGATGTTTACCCGCATGGGTCCCGCCTTTGTTGAAGCCTGCATGAGCAAGGGGTTCGATGTGTTTCTCGATCTCAAATTTCATGATATTCCGAATACCGTTGCCGGCGCCTGCCGCGCAGGGGCGGACCTGGGCGTGTGGATGATGAATGTGCATGCTTCAGGCGGCCGCAGGATGATGCAGGCTGCGCGTGAAGCGCTCGACAAGTCGTCGACTGATACACGATTGATCGCGGTCACTATCCTCACCAGTCTCAGTGAAGAGGAGCTTTCTGAGGTAGGCTTTAGTGGCAGTGCGGCTGACAATGTCAGTCGTCTTGCTGCACTGGCCCGAAGCAGCGGCATGCATGGTGTGGTGTGCTCGCCACGGGAGGCGCAACAGCTGCGCAGCGATCTGGGTGATGAGTTTCTGCTTGTGACTCCAGGGGTGCGTCCGGCAGGGAGTGATACTGCTGACCAGCGGCGAGTGATGACACCGCAGGATGCCATGAATGCCGGCTCGAACTACCTGGTGATCGGTCGTCCGATCACAGCGGCCGAGGATCCACTGCTGGCGCTGCAGCAAATTGCAGAATCCCTCGCTTGAGGTCTTGAAACTCAAATTCACGACCCAATATTTACTGCATTCGTCGTGATTCCTTAACAATTTCGTGCAGGGCTCAACATTCCATAGGATGTGTTGAGGAACGAAGCGCATCAATTGAGGATTTGCGCGAGCGATGCGCTTCGCAAGCTCAGCAGCATCCTACTTATTATTGCACAAACTATGGAATTACACGGGCTTATTGAGATGTTGCGATTCAGGACACTAACTCACGAAACACATCAAAAACTGAATATCATTTTGGAGACAAACAGACCATGACCGTTGACGCGCACCAGGAAACACAACAATTCCAGACCGAAGTTTCACAGATACTGAATTTGGTGATTCGCTCACTCTATTCGAACAAGGAGATTTTTTTGCGCGAGCTGATCTCCAATGCTTCAGATGCTGCTGAAAAACTCCGTTTTGAAGCACTCTCCAATGATGCGCTCTATGAGGGTGATGCCGATCTCTCGATTCGCCTGAGCGTGGACAAGGAGAATCGCACCCTGACTATCTCTGATAACGGCATCGGCATGAACCGTGAAGAGGTGTCCGAAAACATCGGCACCATAGCGCGTTCCGGTACAAAGGCTTTTTTTGAATCGATGTCCGGTGATGACGTCAAGGACAGCCGCCTCATTGGCCAGTTCGGCGTCGGTTTCTACTCGGCCTATATCGTGGCGGATCGTGTCACGCTGATCAGTCGCCGCGCCGGTGATGATGCAGAGAATGGCGTCAAATGGGAGTCGGACGGAAAAGGCTCTTTTACCATCGAGACAGCCGAGAAAAAAGGCAGGGGCACGGATGTTATTCTGCACCTCAAAGAGGATGAAAATGAGTTTCTGGAGGGATTCCGTCTGCGTTCAGTGATCAGCAAGTTTTCCGATCACATCTCCATGCCGGTGATGATGCTGAAGGAGATTTTCGATGCAGGAGAGGATGACGAAGATGGAGAAAAAGAGGCTGAACCCGAATGGGAACAGGTGAATACCGGAACAGCCCTGTGGATGCGCCAAAAGTCGGAAATCAAGGACGAGGAGTATAGTGAGTTCTACAAGCACATCGCACATGATTTTGAAGAGCCGCTGGCGAAAATGCACAACCGTGTAGAGGGAACCAATGAATATACTTCGCTGCTGTTCGTTCCCAAACGCGCGCCCTTCGACCTGTTTACACCGGAGCAGAAACATGGCGTAAAACTCTACGTGCGCCGCGTCTTCATCATGGATGAAGCCGATAAACTGATGCCCCGCTACTTGCGCTTCATCAAGGGCGTCGTCGATGCCGACGATCTGCCTCTGAATGTCTCGCGTGAGATTCTGCAGCACAGCAAGAAGATCGACTCGATTCGCAATGCCAACGTCAAGCGGGTCCTGACGCTGTTGGAGAAGATGGCGAAAAACGATGCAGAGGATTACCAGACCTTCTGGGATACCTTCGGCAAGGTGCTCAAGGAGGGGCCGGCAGAGGATGCCGCCAATGCGGAGCGTATCGCCGGGTTGATGCGTTTTGTTTCGGCCGCATCAGAAGATGACGCTGAAGATATTTCACTGGACAGCTATATCGAGCGCATGCAGGATGAGCAGCAGAAGATCTATTACATGACTGCGGACTCTATCGCTGCTGCAAAGTACAGTCCCCATCTCGAAGTCTTCAAAAAGAATGATATCGAGGTGCTGCTGCTCACCGATCATGTCGATGAGTGGCTGGTTTCACACCTGCATGAATACAAGGGGAAGCAGCTGCAGTCAGTCGCCAAGGGTGAGGTTGATCTTGAGAACCTCAAGAGTGACGAGCAGAAAAAGAGCCATAAAAAGAGCAGTAAGAAGCACAAAAAGTTTTTGAAGCGCATCAAGAAGGCCCTGGGCGGCAAGGTCAAGGAGGTTCGTCTCAGTCAGCGCCTGACAGAGTCGCCGGCCTGCCTGGTTGTCGAAGACCATGATATGAGCCAGAATCTGGCGCGTGTGCTGCAGCAGATGGGACAGGACGCCCCGGCGACAATACCGACGCTGGAGATCAACCTGGATCATCCTGTGGTCAGCAAGCTCGAATCGACAGAAGAGCAGCAGGAGTTTGAAGATCTTGGCAGTGTGATATTTGACCAGGCCTTGCTGGCAGAAGGCGGCAAGCTTGAAGATCCTGCAGGATTCGTGCGTCGCTTGAATGGCTTGCTGGCCGAGGTTAAATAAGGGATGAGTACTGAGTAGTGAGTACTGAGTAGGTAGTTACTCGCTACTCACTCCTCTCTTTTCCTCGCTACTCACGTCTCGTTACTTTCATTATTGGAGAGAATATTATGAGCGTACTTGTTGGGCGTGAAGCGCCGGATTTTACTGCCCATGCAGTACTGGGTGACGGTGCTATTGTTGATGAATTCAGTTTTTCCGATGCAATTAGAAGAAAATATGCGGTTCTGTTCTTCTATCCGCATGACTTTACCTTTGTCTGTCCCTCCGAGTTGATTGCATTTGATCATCGCCTGAAGGAGTTCAGGAAACGCGGCGTTGAGGTGATCGGGGTGTCGGTCGATTCACACCATACCCACAATGCATGGCGCAACACAGCAATTAATGACGGCGGCATCGGCCCGATTGGTTACCCGCTGGTTGCGGATATGACGCATGCTATCTGCAGGGCCTACGGTGTTGAGACAGTGAATGGTGATGCCGCCTACCGAGCCTCTTTTCTCATTGATACCGATGGCATCGTGCGTCACCAGGTCGTCAATGACAAGCCTCTAGGCAGGGATATCGACGAAATGCTGCGCATGGTCGATGCGCTGCAGTTTCATGAGGAGCATGGCGAAGTCTGTCCGGCAGGCTGGAAAGAGGGGGACAAGGGCATCAGGGAGACGCACAAGAGCGTTGCCTCCTATCTCTCAAAAAATGCACCGAAACTTTAAGTCGAATTTTTTAATAAAAAATAGTTAAAAGCGGTTGCCCGGGTCGGGGAAACTGGGTATAGTACGCACCTCGTTGATGCGGGGTGGAGCAGTCTGGCAGCTCGTCGGGCTCATAACCCGAAGGTCGTAGGTTCAAATCCTGCCCCCGCTACCAATATTTTAAAGTAAAATCAACCGGTTAGGATTGCTCCCCTAGCCGGTTTTTTCGTTTCAGGATAGTCAGTGACGGGATTTTGCCGGGATTGACCTCGCAAATCCGATTCACCGCCGCCAATAGTTCCCCGATCTCAGGCGCCGAGTAGTGTGACGTGATGTCACCGTTCCTATGCCCAAGTAACACCTTCCTGGTTTCAAGTGGCACTGACGCTGCGCGCAGCCGCCTCCCGAACGTGTGTTTCAGATCATGCACACGAAGATGAGCAAACCCCCAGGAAGTGGGTTCTTCGTTTTCTCGTGAGTATGCGTCTGCAGCACCCTCGCGCGCCCGCTTCCATGCGGTATTGTACATCCCGCTCATTGGTCGCCCCCGATAGGTAAATACGCGATTTGCGTGCTTGTCCCGCTGGGAATCAATGACCGATTTGGCTACCTGGTTCAATACGACTAAACGATCCTCCTTCTCAAGTGAGCGGTACAAGGTCGAGCGATGCACGCCTGGCAGGGCGGCCACATCCTTGACGGT
>JAUXDV010000065.1 GCA_030620735.1 Gammaproteobacteria bacterium | reverse complement strand
TTCGCAACAAGGCGCAGCTTGCAGGTAATGGCCATAGTCCTTGCCAAAAGCTGAAACGCAGTGGCGGAGCACCACTGCAACGCCCGAAGGGTTGGCCTGTCAACGTCCATAGCTGCGTTACGCCTCTTGCAAAGGACCAAGCCATTTGCGGTGAGACGCGCCTTGCCATGGGCGCTGACAGACCAACTGAATACCTCAAACCAACCTTGATGGAGCACTAGATGCCCGCTTTCTCGTGGCAGGCTCTGGATCAAAAAGGGCGCATGCAAAAAGGTGTGTGGGAGGCGGATTCGCCAAAGCACCTGCGGCATCGCCTGCGCAATGATGGAATGAATCCCGTCTCCATGGAGGAGGTGAGTGGAAAAAGCCGTCGTTTCAGCGGTGCGAAGAGGGCAAAAGAGAAAAAGAGTTCTGCTGTCGATCGTCGTCTCAACCCGACAGATCTCTCTATGTTCACCCGCCAGCTGGCAACCCTGCTGCGTTCACGTCTGCCGGTCGAAAAGTCGCTGGGCGTGCTCTCCTCGCAGAGCAACAAACAGTGGCAGCGGCATCTTTTGACCGCCCTGCGTTCTCGGGTCACTGAGGGATCCTCCCTGGCAGATGCATTCCGCCAATTTCCGCAGGCCTTTCCCGAATATTATGCTGCAACTGCTGAGGCAGGCGAACAGTCAGGCAACCTGGAGATCGTGCTGGAACGCCTGGCTGACTATGCGGAAGAGGCGAATGTCACCCGTCAAAAGGTGAAACTGGCGCTGATCTATCCGGCCGTGGTGAGTATCGTGGCGCTGCTGGTGATCGTCGGACTGCTGGTGTTCGTGGTGCCGAAAATGGTGGAGACATTCGAGCACATCGGCCAGGAGTTGCCTCTGCTGACGCGTGTCATGATCAACATCAGTGACTTTTTACAGCACTATGGCGTGTTTCTGCTGTTGGGAGTGGTGCTGCTGATTTTTCTGTTCTCTTCCGCCATGAAGCGCCAGGGTTTCAAAAAGAGGGTGCAGCTGTTTTTATTGAAACTGCCGCTGATCTCCCGGGTCATCCGCGAGGTCAACACCTCACGGTTTTTACGCACCTATGGGATTCTATTGCAAAGCACTGTCTCCGCCACCCAGGGGATGATGATTGCCGCCCATGTGCTTGCAAGCCTGCCGATCCGGGATGCCCTCATGGATGCATCCCGACGCGTCAGGGAGGGCGCCAGTATCGGCAACTCGTTGACAAACACCGGCTATTTTTCACCCATGACGCTGAACCTGGTCGCCAGCGGTGAAGCGGCGGGAAACCTGCCTGAGATGCTGGAACGCGCTGGCGAGGGACAGGAGAGAACCCTGCAGGCGACCGTATCATCATTGGTTGGTATTCTTGAACCATTGATGATCGTCGTCATGGGCAGCGTGGTGATGATGATCGTGCTGGCCGTGCTGCTGCCGATTTTCAAAATGAACAGTATGGTGTAGGCGCTTGTAAAAGATTACTAACCACAGATGCACACAGATTAAAAAGACGTCATATGATCTGTGTTTATCTGTGTGCATCTGTGGTAAAAAATAGTCATGTCTGATTTTGAACTGGTTCCCAAGGTCCACCTTGGGAACCCATAAGTGGAACGTGAAATATGAAGAGTAGAGAGAGAAGTAGGCAATCCGGTTTTACCCTCATCGAGATCATGGTGGTGCTGGTCATCATCGCCATCATGGGCACCTTCGTTGCTGTCGAAGTGATGGACAAACCCGAGCAGGCGCAGTTGACCAAGATTAACAGCGATATCGATACCTATGGCGCAGCCCTCGATTTTTACAAGCTGCAGAATTACCAGTATCCAACGACGGAAGAGGGACTTGCCGTGCTGGCCCCGAAACATATCAAGAGGATGAAAAAAGATCCCTGGAAGCGGGACTATCTCTACTCCAGTCCGGGCCGTGATGGCAGTGATTATGAGATCTACACCCTTGGCCGGGACGGCCTTGAAGGAGGTGAGGGGATCGACAGCGACCTCAGCAGCTCGACACAGGAATAACTCATGAGTCGGCGTCAACGGGGATTCACCCTGATTGAGATCCTTGTTGTGATGTCGATTATTGCCGTGATGGCATCGCTGTTTGCGCTCACGGTGCAGGGACGGGATGACGATGACGTTGTCGATGAGATCATCACAACCTTTATCCGCGAAGCCAATTACGCCCGCGAGGAGATTATGTTCCGGCGTTTTCCGATTGGAATTTATCTCTATAACGGCGGTTATGCCTTCTATACCGTTGCAGAAGTTCAGCGCAAGGATGAAACACAGGAGCAGCAGCGTGAGGTACTGTGGAAACCATTGAGGAACCGCCTGTTAAAACCGCATCGTTTTCCCGATGGGCTCTCGCTGGCTTTTTACCAGGAGACATCGCAGACGCCGGTGGTGCTTGAGAATGAGATCCCTGATGAGGTAAATCCCCAGATTGTGTTTGTCTCCGATACGGATGCGATTCCTTTTGAGCTGCTGTTCTCCTATGGTGAGTCGGAAAAACAGAGTGTCGTTCGCTATCCCTCCGGAAAAGTCAGGAAGAGAGATGAAGCCTGAGCTGAAATTAGCCCCTCACCCTAGCCCTCCTCCGGTGGGAGAGGGGACTGGAGGCCACTGGCCGTCATCCCGGCGAAGACCGGGATCCAGTGAATTCAACGATATACTGGATTCCGGTATGCACCGGAATGACAGGGCCGCAGGGTTTACACTGCTCGAAGTGATGATGGCGCTGAGCATTGTCAGCATTGCTCTGGTTGCGATTATCGGTCTGATGGGCAACTATGTACGAAATCTTCAGGGCCTCCAGGAGCAGACATTTGCTCACTGGGTGGCGATGAACAGGGTGGTCGAATTGCAGCTGGCGGATGCCTGGTCGGAAACGTCAAAAGAGAAAAAAGGCGAAGATGAAACATCCCTGTTTCCGATGCGATGGATACAGAGTCCCTCTGAGACGCCTTATGAACAGATGCGCAAGGTTGAAATCGAAGTTTATGAGCAACAGGGTGGCGAGCCATTGACCCGGCTCACGACCTATGTCGGCCGTGAAAGCAGTTGGTAAAGAAAAGTCATAAGTCACAAGTTGTAAGTCTTCAATAATTTGATTTACGACTTGAGACTTATGACTTCCGACTTAAGACACAGGTTTTATGATATGAGAACAAAAGGCTTTACCCTGATTGAACTGCTGGTGGCGATAGCCATCTTTGCCGTCATTTCATCCATTGTCTATGGCACCTTGAGCAATATCCTGCTGCTTGATCAGGGAGCCAGAAAAAACCTGCAGTCACTCGCAGGTCTGCAGCGTGTCATGACTCTGATCGAGAGAGATCTGTTGCAGCTCTCTCCACGCACCATTATCAATGAATTCGGCGACCAGGCAGGCGCCTTTCAACTCAGGGAGACACCCTCACTGGAACTTGAGTTTACTCGTGGTGGTTACCAGAATCCGGGGCAGCTATTGCGTTCGACGTTGAAGCGTGTGGCATACAGCGTCAAGGATGAAGCATTGATTCGAAAAACCTGGGCGGTGCTGGACCGCGCATCTCAAACAGAGCCGGAGCATGAGGAGGTGCTGATCGAAGGGGTTACCGAGATGACCATTTCAGCCTGGGACAAGGAGTGGCAGACGACCTGGCCATCACAGAAAGAAGAGCAGCCCGTGGATGCCCAACTTCCCGGCGCCGTGAAAATCGAGATGCAGCTGGAGGAATATGGCAAGTTCGTCATGGTGATCCCTACTCCGGGATCAACATGATGCGCCAGAGGGGTATAGCTTTGATTACCGTGCTGGTGGTAGTCGCCATTATTTCCGGAATCGCCTCGTCGGTTATTCTGGAGCAGCAATTCGCGATACGCCGCACCGAAAATTTGCTGCATGGGAACCAGGGAATCCTCTACCTCTTTGCACTCGAGACCTGGGCAAAAGAGGTATTGATCATTGATGCCAGCAAGAGTGCGGCAGGCGACCATCTGCAGGAAGAGTGGTCAAAGGCAATACCTCCGATGGCGGTAGAGGGCGGCAGCGTCTCGGGGAAAATTCAAGATCTGCAGGGGTTGTTCAACCTCAACTCGCTGGTTAAGAAGACGGGCAAAATCTCTATTGACGCCATGCAGCAATTCAGGTGTCTGCTGACAGAGTATGCCGGATCGAGTATATCGCCGGATCATGTTGCAGATGCAACCAAAGACTGGATTGACCCGGATCAGAATGTGGAAGCAGACGGCGCTGAAGATCTCGATTATCTGAGCAGGGATCCCGGCTACAGATCTGCGGGTCAATATTTTATCTCTCCGTCAGAGCTGCTTCTCATCGATGGCATGAGCTATGAAGCGTGGCAGAATATCCGACCTTTTGTGACGGTGTATCCTGTTTTGAAGGAGGAGTCCTCCTATATCAATGTCAATACCGCACCGCTGGAAGTTCTAAAATGTCTCAATAGCGATGAAGATTCACAGGCTATTGCAGGCGATATTGTGCAATATCGTGACGAGACCGCTGCTTTTGAAAGTGGCGCCGAAGTGATTGAATTCCTTCAACAGAGCGGTGCTTCGGATGCAAAAGTGAAAACCTGGCGCATTGATGTAGAATCAAGTTATTTTCTGCTCGCTTCAGCAGTCGTATTCGGCAACCATGAACTCAGGATGCACCATCTGCTGGCAAGAGATCTGGAAAAAGATCGCGTGACAGTGCTGATGCGGAGCTTTGGCGATGAATGGTGACGGCTTAAAAGAGAGTTTGCAGTTGGCAGTAGGCAGTCGTCAGCAAAACCTGAAATGAAAGTTTGCAGTTGTCAGTTGGCAGTCGTCAGAAAAATTGGAAAAGAGAGTTTGCAGCAGGTGATTTTCCCACATGTTTTTACTGCTAACTGCCTACTGCCAACTGCCAACTTCACTTTTTAGAGTCTATTGATACATGAATGTCTACTTTTTTGTACAGTTCACAGGCACTGACCTGGAGCAGTGCCGCTGGCTGCGTTTCAATGAGCGCACGCCTGCGGGGGGGATCTCCTATGGCGAGTTTGAAGATGCACTGGGCGCAGCTGAAGGGCATCGTCTGGTTGTGTTTGCGCCATCGACAGACGTCAATCTGGCGACCATCGATCTGAAGGCGAAAAGTCACAGGCAGATGGTGGCGGCTGTTCCCTACATGCTGGAGGAGGAGTTGTCGGAAGATGTCGAAGAGCTTCATTTTGCACTCACCACGATCGACAAGAAAGAGGGAAAGCAGCTTGTCGGTGTAGTCTCAGATGAACTGATCGCAAAACTCTACACGGCGATCAGCGGACACAACTACCTCTCCGTTGCAGTTGTTCCCCAGACCCTGTCGATCCCCTATGCCAGTGATACATGGTCGCTTTTTATTCAGGAAGATACGACAACTTTGCGTACCGGCGAGTTTGAGGGGTATGGAATTGACACCATCAATCTGGATGAGATTCTCTCTGTTGAAACTGCAGCATATCGGCAGCAGCACGACCAGGATGTGAATCTTGTTGAATATGATTTCCGGGTGGAGCCGAAACAGAAGGATACCCTGATGGAAGAGGGCCGTGCTGCGGCAGCAGAGAGTGAAGCCCTGGCCCTGATCGGCCGCTACTGGCTTGATCACCAGCAGATATTGAATCTCCTGCAGGGTGTTTACCAGATTAAGAGACAAATGCCCGGTACGCTGAAACAGTGGGTGATTGCAGCATCCCTGATGGTCGTCTCGTTGCTGCTGTTTCTGACGAATATGGCAATCACCAACCAGCAGTTGTCTACTCAGAGTCAGCAGCTTGGAGAGTCAATGAAATCCATTTACACGGAAATTTTTCATGATGAACCCGCCAATGAGCCGGCTGCAGCGATGCGTAAAAAACTCATCGGCCTGCAGGGTAGTCAGGGCGGTCCTGTCACTCCCTTTTTACACTTCGTTGCTGCGAGTGGAGAAATCATCCTCAAGGATCGGGAAAGCCGTATCGTCAGGATGAGTTATAACAACAAGCAAATGAATATCGATATTGAAACAACAGCTTTTGACAAGCTCGAAACCCTGCAGCAGCAAATCGGATCCGATGCCATTGTTGTCGACCTGAAGGCGGTGACGAATCACCAGGGCAAAATCAATGGGCGGCTGGTGCTTGCCGAGGTAAAACAGTGATGAAAGCCTGGTTTACGCAACTCTCACAGCGAGAGCAGTTGATGGTGGCGGGTGGCGCCGCTGTGCTGTTGTCTCTGTTGTTTTATGTGCTGGTGATTGCGCCGCTATTTCACTCAAAAACGCAACTGCTCGATCAGATTGAGACCCAAAAGAGAAGTCTCGGCTGGATGAAGAGTGCTGCATCTGAAGCGACGTCACTGCTCGCTGCAGGAAAGTCCAGTCATGCGGATGACAAGCGCTCGCTGATTGCCCGCGTCACTGCTGAGTTGAGAAAAAAACAGATCACTGCAGTAAAGAGTCGTCCGGAGGGTGAAAAGCGCCTCAACCTGGTCTTCGACGAGGTCAATTTTGTGCGCTTAATGGAGCGCCTGCAGTATTTGCAGACCACCTACGGTATCAGCGTCTTCAAGGCGACAATGGAACCTTCGGCAAAAAAGGGTTATGGAAAAGTACGTGTGACATTAGAGAGATAGGCCTATGAAAATTTTCCGCATTCTACTCATCCTTTTATTGGCCTATGTGGCCTTTGTCGTCTTCACCTTTCCGGCATCCTTTGCAACAACGCGCTTAAATGCGGCACAGCCCGAGGTGCAAATCAATGATGTCGATGGATCGGTCTGGTCCGGGGGAGCCGGGGATATCCGCTACCAGGGGATACCTATCGGAGCGCTTGACTGGAATGCGCAACCCCTGGGGATATTTCAGGGAGAGTGGAGAAACCACCTGGTCTTGAATGGCATCGTTGACGGCGAAGGAGAACTGGCCTATGGCATCGATGGCGTGGTCAACCTCTACAATACTACGCTCAATACGACTTTCTCAGAGATAGCCGGAAATCTGCATAAGCGCATTCCGCTACAGATGAGAGAGTTCCAGGGAGAGATGCAGGCAGACATCGCAAAGATGGCCGTCGAGCCGCAAACCAAAAAGCTGATCTGGCTGGAGGGGAAGTTTTTCCTCAGCAAGCTGCAAATGCCAGAGGGGCACTACCTGGGGGATTTTGCAGCAGAGGTGACCACCATCGAGAAAGAGAAGTTCAGGACAGAGGTGCATTCAACCAGCGATAAGGGATTGCAACTGCAGGGGGTGGTTATCGCAACCCAACAGGGTGAGATCGAACTCGATATCAAGCTGGCAAAGGTCGAAGTGCTTGGTCAACATGCAGCCAAGCTGATTCAGCGCTTCATGAAGAAAACCGACGACGGCTATTACCACTTTCAGTGGCAGGGGAATGTTAAATACCTGATGCTGCTGCTGGGATGAAAAAAGTTGGCAGTCGTCAGTTGTCAGTATGCAGGAAAAGATAGTTTGCAGTTGGCGGCAATCTGGCTAGACTTCTGCCAACTGCCAACTGCCAACTGCCAACTGATCAGTGGTGCAATGCGCGGAGCTTATTGCACCCTACGTATGGCTCTAATTCCGAGTCGTACTATTAACTACGCATACAAACCAGCTTCCATCACAGTCAGAGACATCTGATTGATAATCTATCCATTCTCCTCTTCCACTAACAGTTTTCCCAGTAATGAAGCCCTCTTCGTCTCTGTCGCATTCAATGGTGTTTAAAACTCCGTCGTATTCTCCGGAGTGTCCGGGAAAGGAGAAATCAAATTTACCCTTGACGGTGCCAGAAGATCCGACACGGCCGTTCAACCTGATTGTTTCACCGGTTTCCCGATCAATTTTTGGATTGCTGGAAATATTTCCCTCGAGGGATATTTTCATTACTATGCCAGGCGGGACGGTGCATGTCCCAACATCTGTATTGGTGAAAAAGAGGTAAGATCCCTCATAAGCAGAAGGATTCTCTTTACTGGGGTCCTCGGGATCATCCAGGCCGCTGCAGCCGCCAAGAAACAGACCGGAAATTAACAGGGCAGGGGCTATAAAGGCGGTGGTTTTCATGCTGGATTCTCTTGGCTGGAGTGATAAAAAACTGACTGCACAATAGCATATTGTTTTTATAACACTCCCTTCAAACCAAGAAGACATGCGGTATTCAGAGGGTAATCCGCATTCTGCTATATTCTCCATTGGTCAAAACGATTTAACGCATTGACATGTGGGATCACTATTATTCACGATACATTACAATAGACTGTGTACCATGTGTAACCCAGAGCGTATAATAATGACAAAACCCGATGCTGCTGCCAACAGTCATCGGGTCTCTACCACAACGATATGGAGGTATCGGTATGGATAAGACACAGTTTAAATTCACTCTCGCCAGATTGAAAGCCATGCCTGCGACAGGCAAACGGTACGTCGTTCGTGATACTGAGATCTCCGGTTTACAGTGTCGTGTTTCGCCAACGGGAGAACGATCATTTTCCATCTACAAGCGCCCACGAGGTAGACCCAATCCCATCCGTGTGAAGATCCACAACACCAGCAGTATTGCTGCAATCCAATCAGAAGCAATTGCTGTCATTTCTGATCTTGCCTCCGGTATTAACCCGAATGAGCGAAATAAGGCAGAACTCATCCTAAGCATTACGTTGCAGGATGCATTCAATCAGTTTGTAGCATCAAAAAAGCTGGCTAAGAACAGCATCAGGAATTACAAGAAGTCGATGGACTATATGGGCGCCTGGAAAGATCGGCCGATGAGAGATATTACCCGAATGATGGTACTGGAGAGATTCAACAAGCTGGAGGAAAGAGGCCCGGCTGTTGCAAGAGAAATGGGGCGGTTGCTGTCTGCGGTCTGGAACTTCCAAAATGCCCTTACTGATAATGACGA
>JAUXDV010000017.1 GCA_030620735.1 Gammaproteobacteria bacterium | reverse complement strand
CCATCAGTTTCAATCAGAAAACCGCCATGAATGAGATTCCTGACGAGCTCTTCGACAAGATCATCCGGCATTTCCAGCAGTTCCGACAGCTTCATTATTGATAAGGGAGATTCCTCTGCGTAGTAGCGCCGCGTGACCAGCACCATCAATTGCATGGCCAGCTCATCACGGTTGTGCGGTGACAGACCGGTATTGCGCTGCAAAAACTGCAGTTTCCCGGCATGCTGATAATAATAGGCGATGCTGGAGCCCAGCAGTACGACGAGCCAAATGACATTGATCCACAGGATCAGGATGATCATCGTTGCGAAGGTGGCGTAGATCGCGGTGTATTTCGTTGATCCGACGATAAACATCGTAAACAGGCTGCTCGCCCCGCTCAACAGCAGCGCTGCGATAATTGCTCCGAACAGTGCAGCCGCCGGCTTCACCCGCGTGTTCGGCATGAATAGATAGATGAATGTGAGGGCAGCCACAACCATCATGAACGGCAGGTAAATCGACAGCGAGTTGTACAGAAGCGAACCTGCGCCAGTGTCCACTACCTGTTGGAACCAGTGATGGCGTTTAACGGCTTGTGACAAACCCAATGCAGAGAATATCAGCAACGGACCGACCAGTAGTACGCTGATGTAGTGGCTGAAACGCTCGATCAGTGATCGGGAATGACGCACTCGCCATGTTGCATTGAATGCCACCTCGATCTGCATGACCATCGAGATGGCCGTGTAGAGCAGCACACCCAGGCCTACCGCGCCGAGTGCGCCGACGTTGGTGTTGTCAACAAACTGCAGGATATTGCGCGTAACCTCTATGCCATTTTCACCGAGAGGTTTCATCATGTTGAGCAATAGCGGCTCCAACTCGCTATGCACCCCAAAACCCTTGAGAACGGAGAAACTCACGGCCAGCAGGGGCACCAGCGACAGCAGAGTCTTGTAGACCAGTCCCATGGCTTGCAGGTTCTGCCGGCCTTCCATCAGGTCATTGACGAGGAGATGAAAGCCCCGCAAAAACAGAATGAGACGGCGTCGCCAGCCTGGCAAGTTGTCCAGATCAACCTGCCAGATAGCTTCAGACCACCAGTTGACTAACGCGTCAATCATTCTTCAGCACCACAAAAACGGCAAACCTGTTTTACCTTGATCGGGTCGATCTCTAACACGAGCATTTCTTTGGGATCGATGGCATCGCCTGGGAGAGGCCGCACAGCAACACGATGGCAAACCCGATCAACATGCCTGGAATTACGTTCATTGTGGACTCGCGAAATTGGATGCTATGCAAGAATTCTAATCCTAAAAGTGTATAAGGAGTTGGGGAGAGCCAAGTATGAGCAATATATTAGCAAAAATTCGCAACTTCCCCATCTATTTCATATGGCTAAGGATTCTGAATAAACTCAGCTGTAACTGCGGGGTGTTTCGAATTCAAAGTCCGTCAGCAGGCAGATCGAGCCATGTTGTTTTGATTTTCTATAATAGCGAAGATCAGCAGTTACCAGCGTTGCTTTCTCCTGGATCGCCAACGCGTGATAGAGGGCATCGAAAAGATGATGGTTTAGCCCCGCGGCAAGATGACTGGCGAGTTTATACAGATTGCTGTCCTCAGTGGTTGGAATTTCCATGGCATCCAAAAGATCTATGGCGTCATCCGCCAAATCGGGCTGCAGGCGTGACAGTACAGCGGTTACTTCCGCCATCCAGTGAGGCGGCTGGATCAGTTCGATGCTGTTTTTCCCGACTCCGATGAGTAGATCGACGGCAGGCGCTACATCCTTTTCTTCATTACTGTCACGGACAAACCACTTGACCGCCACACTGTTGTCTACGACCACTCTGATCACGGACGCCCGGCCTCCCGTGCTTTTGCAATGTCATCATCCGTGACGGCTTGACTCTGTTCCCGCAAGCGTAAGATTGCGTTGATAGCAACCACTCTTTGCTTTTGACGTTTACGCTCTTCTACTGCATCACGCATCATGCGAGTCAGAACAGCACTCTTGTTTTCTCCCTGGAAGGTTTTGTTGAAAGCCTCTTTTACATCATCCGGCACACTGAAATTAATGGTGCTCATCACCCTCTCCGATTGTTGAAATATTCAACAAGACTATAGCACATTGTGTATGGATGATGAATGCACCCGTCGTTCATTTTTTGTTGTTTCAATCCAGCTCTTGCGGTAGTGTTACGCGCTTGACTCGGACATGCTAACCACACGTTTCATCAAGGAAAAAACCAGCCTGTTGGCTCAACTAGCGAGACACGATTGAATATGAACATTACAAGATCTATTACCAGCGCCGTTGCTTCACTGCTGTTATTGAGTGTGAGCCATACAGTAACGGCGAAAGCTTTATCGCCCGAGGATGTCACCGCTGCGCGGCAGCTGTTCACGCAGATCAACAGCAATGATGAGAAGGGAGCCTTCGGCCTGAATTCACTGCAGGGAGCCAGCAATCGAACGACAGTGCAGAGCGGCAAGATGCCGAAAGGCGGCGTTGTTTTCCAGGCGGCTTTCCGTATCAAACCCGCCGAGAAGCTGGCGCTCGATTACGGTCTCTATACCGGCAACCTCTTCAGCACCAACCTGTTTGAACTGATTGGAGAGTTTGCCTACCAGGATCGCAATAAAAACCACAACATGCCCGTCGACAAGCTCTACAAGGTCGGCGCAGAAGCCTTTCCAACTGCCAGGCTGATGACAAAAAACTGGGTCATCGAGAAACATTACACCGAGGCCTTTCCGGATACAGGAATAGCCCATGGCTTCTTTTACCGCGGCATCGCCGGGGCCGAGTTTGAAGAGCCGTTTGCGAGGGAATTTCTCAGCTATTATCTCAACTTCATGCAGAATGAGGATGAGTGGCTGCCAATCTACCTGCTGGCTAAAAAGAGCCCGCTGGTGAAATCCTCGGACCTGCAGGAAGCGCGCAACAAAATCGGCGAGACCTTCAGCTATTTTGAGAATTATTATAAAAACAGGCCCAAGGATCAGCCGAAGGTCGTCTATCTGAAGAAGATCAGGAACAACATTCACAACCAGCTGACGCCGGAAGTGATCCCGATGATCGATCACTACCTGAAAGAGGTTCACCCGGACTACCAGCGTGACTTTGGATCCAGCAAAAAGGCTTTCATATTGACGGTCAGAAGCCTGCTGGTCTCCTATTTCAAGGTCTCTTTCACCAAGATCAAGAAACAGGTGCAGGCCCTTCCCGGTCAAAAAGAGCTGCTCAACACTGTCAACAGGCTGATCAAGAATCCGGACAGCCCGAAAGATCTGTTGAAATTCTCCGAAGAGATTGCGGCATTGAGAGAGCAGGTTGCAACCCTGAAGATCAAACCCCGCCAGAAATACCGCATCCTCACCACCATCAAGATGGGTACTCACGCGCTAGGCGTATGGCCAAAGCAGGAGAATGCAGGCAAACACAAAGAGATGATCCCTGCAATGCTCAACTCACTCTATGCTGAGGGCCTGTTGACCCTGGCGCAGAAGAGTGATGCTATAAAGTCGGCTAACGCCGCCAAGGATTTTGATGCGGCGCTGATGGCACTGGAAGAGAGTGACGTTCTGGGAACCGTATTAGCCAACATTGGCGCCTCATTTGACGACGTACTGAAGTTGTGGGAAGAGGTACAGCCTGACAAGGAGTCCCGTCAGAAGATCGAATACTTCAAAGACAACACCATCAAGTCATCTGACGGCGCCTCTTCGCTGTTTTTCCTGATGGATAAATATCTTGCAGCTGCAGAGAGTTCTTCTCCGGCGAAAGCCACCGCATCTTCAGGAAGTTCCGGGAGTGTTATGGATAACGTCAGGGTTCTGAATGCCGGCTCCACCTGCGGAAAACTGGCCTACTTGACTGACGAGGATATGCAGCAGAAAAACGATGAAAACCTCTCGAGAAACCAGATTCCGGTTTTCGAGATTATGCCCATCGACCTGACAACGGTCGCCGGCACCATCACACTGGTCAAACAGCCGAGACTGGGACATATCCAGATCAAGTCAAAAAACCGCGGCACACCAAACCTCGATCTCAGTCCATTGGGTGACGGCAACTGGGACAACGATTTTCTCAAGGGTTTCAAGAATCACGACTGTGTCTACATGGAACTCGGCAAAAAACCGGCGACTGTCGTGTTCGAGCATATCGATCCCGAAAAGATGGATTCTGCAAAGTTGAGCGATGAGATCATGCAGATTTGCCGGCAGAACTGTCTTGGCGGATCGGGCGGCGGCACAAGATCGTCTCAACAGACTGCAAAAATCGAGCTGGTGGCAAATCTGGAGACCAAAAAGGTGATTCCCAGCCAGGAGATGAGCTGGAAAAACTACCAGGAGGTCGGCTCCAAGTCGGCAAACTATGCGGAGTTGGCGCACCTGCTGAATACCAAAGATCGCACCGTTGTGCGATATGGCATGGGCATCCCCTTCTACTTCTACAAGGAGTTCATCGACAGCAACCCGAAGATCAAGAGCAAGATCAGCAGCCTGCTGGAAGATCCTAAAATGACAGAGATGGAGGCAGGCAGGTATCGCAAGGAGCAGTTGGAGGTGCTGCGGGGGATGTTTTTTGCTAAAGATGCCCAGTGGAACGAGGAATTTCTGGCCTCGCTAATTGACAAATTTGACACCTTTGTCGATCCGGACGGCAAAAAGCGTGCCATGAAATTGCGCAGTTCGACCAACTCGGAAGACCTCCCTCAGTTCAACGGCGCAGGTCTCTATACGTCGAAAGCCTACAAACCCTACAACAAGAAAGGGGAAGAGCGCGACCACGAAGGCAAGATCAAGAAGCTGAAGAAAACGCTGGCAACAGTATGGGCATCCGTGTGGACACAGCGCGCTTTTGATGAGAGAGCCTACTTCGGCATTCATCATGAGGACGTCTACATGGGAATTCAGGTCAACCCGAACTTCCCCAATGAGGAGCTAGACGGCGTTATCGTCACCAAGGATATCTACGATGCCGATATGGGGCCCGCGATATCCATCGAGGCGCAGCGCGGCAATAAGTACAGCGTCGCCAATCCGCTGGAGGGTGCACTGGCCGAGCAGATCCTGGTCACCTACAATGGCAGCAAGCCGCTGGACAGAAAAGCCTACAAGATCCACATCATTCGCAAGTCCAATGTCGCAAAGGATGGCCAGTCAGTACTCTCCGATGCCGACATTAAGGCTAAACCACTGCCTAACGTCATGACGGATGAAGAGCTGAACGATCTCGCCTATTTCTGTCTCAAGGCGCAGACGCATTTCAAGAGGCTTTTCAAGGGTGATGAGAATTTCGCCATGGATCTGGAATTCAAGGTCGACAAACAGGATACCGGCAAACGCGCCGTCTACCTGAAGCAGGCGCGCCCGCTGATCGAGCCGCCTGCGAAATAGGTCAGGAACAAACTGTAACGTTACTTCTCAATAATCCCGTATGAATACAGTCATTGCGAGGAGCCGGAGGCGACGCGGCAATCTGGTTTCGAGATTGCCACAGTCGCTTGGGCTCCCTCGCAATGACTGGATGAGCTGAAGAGAGTGAAGTGAAACCAAACATTCCGTGTGGTCCGTGATTAAAATAGTATTATGGCTCGCAACTTGCCTGAAACTGGCCGTTGTGGTCAAATATTACTCAATCACCTGATTTATGAACGAAAAACCGTGACACATCCATCCACAGCAGCCTCTGAAAACATTGGGATTAAACCGCTCAGTGACAGCTCTACTGCGCCCGATTCACCACAAAACCCCGACTCGGGAGATACCCTGGGAACATGGATTTTTGGCCCCGTTGAAATAAAAAAGCCCGCAGCTTTGAAACCCAGGAAGCCTGACCGTAGCACAGAGACGCTGCTGCGCAACACCGCACGCGCCAATCTCGAACTGACAGCCCTGGCTGACAACAAAGCCAACATCATGATCTCACTGAACGGCTTTATTCTGACCATGGTAATCACCGGTGGAAGCTTTGCTGTCAACCATACTCCCGAACTTGTTTACCCCTTTTCGGTCATCCTGTTAACAGCACTCGCCTCAATATTTCTCGCTATTAAAGCTGTGCGCCCAAAATTCAACAAGGGACATGACACTGCCGAGGATTTACGCCAGGATCGCTCCAGCGTCGCCTATTTTATACACTGCTCCAACCTCACCGCTGACGAATACGTGGATGAGATGCAGCGTGTGGTAACTACAGATTTTCAAACGGTACAGACGCACATAACACGTCATCTCTATGGACTTGGTTATGGTCTGAAAAACAAATTCAAATGGCTGAGCTGGTCCTACCTGGTTTTCTCATTCGGACAAATTCTCAGCGTGTTGACCTTCATTGGAGTCATGATTCTCAAGTAGCTCCTGATCCCGTCGATACCCTGCAATTTTATCCAACAAACCGGAACTCACTCATGCGATCCATCCACGTCTCCCTTTTATACAAACGCCTGGCCGGCGCCATTCTCCTCTCCATCGGATTATCTGGATTAGGGAATGCAGTTGCCGCTTCCAGCTTCACTGCGCGTGACGGCGGACCAGCCATGAGCGCTATGACTGCAAAAGGCAACGGCGGCCTGCCGGGAATGGCTTTTGTACGGCCGGTGCTCTCAGGCGTGCTCTATCGCTCGGGATTCAAGGGCGGAGACAATGCGCATACAGGATTATCCGGTAGTCAGCGCAAGGCGCTGTGCAAAGCGGGGTTCTCCGGCGCCTACTATATCGATTTCGGCAGCAAAACCCGCTATGGATCCACCTCCTGTGGCGGCAACACCCTGGAGTATAAAAAGGGCAGATCTAGCAGCACTCATGGCCTGATGAAAGATATCCACTCCATCATCGAGAATCCTAAAAAGGGGCCGATGATGACGCACTGTATGTGGGGTGTCCACTCCTCCGGTGCGGTATCCGCCATGGCGCTGGTGCAGTTCTGCGGCTGGTCTGAAACAAAGGCGAAACGCTACTGGAACGATGCGCGCAACAATGCGCCCTGCGGCGGCAGTTGCGACAAGTGGATAGATGGCAAGTTCGCCAAATTCAAGGCCGATCCGAATCTCAAGATCAGCAAAAAACAGCAACGGGAAATTTGTCCGAAATAGGAGAAAACAAAGTTGGCAGTTGGCAGTTGGCAGTTGGCAGTTGGCAGTTGGCAGTTGGCAGTTGGCAGTTGGCAGTTGGCAAAACTCTAATCGAGCCATTACCAGTTGCAAGCACTATTTCATGTGATCAGTAATTTTTTTCTTTTTCTGCAAACTGCACACTGATGACTGCAAACTTTGTTTTCCTGCAAACTTACTTAGATCTGCTCTTTACATATTTTTTACCCTTTCGATCCATCAGGGCAAGCTTGGTATCTGAGATGCCAATGATTTTGTCAACGATTGTGGTACCACTCTCAACCGCTGATTCAGGCTCGGTTTTAATGAGCTTGTTATACAGCACCCCATCTTTGATCCACCACTCTCCCTCAATTTTCATCAGCAGTTCCGAGCGTTCCGTGCTCATATAGATTTTTCCTTCATACCCTCCGTCTTTCCTGAAGGTCGTCACCCCATAGGGGGTTTCACCTTTACACCAGGAACCAATGATTTTCTGTTTCAATAGAGCATCGCTAACTTTCCCGGTTTCCGAGACTGCAGCAGAGGGAGCAAAACATAACCCTCCTATGAGTAGCGCCAATAGTATCTTTTTCATCGATTCATCTCCGAAGTGGAAGTAGATTTTCAGTAGTTATATTTTGAGGAACACATCGTTGATGTTGATGATGTCATTATCATTTGTTCCCACGTTCCTGTTATTAAGATTAGACTACCGTCGAAAAGGTTCAACCATGCATATATTGACCAAATTATCTTATTATTTAAGTGGAAATAAGCCGCTTTTGCGATTAATACTTCGAAAGAGCCGGAAACTTATCCGGATTCCTTCCCTCTGATTGATTCCACTCCTTCGTGAATGCCCTCTTTGCTCTTTTTCCATGCTTCACCTGACTTCTGTTTGGTTTTATACCACACTTTTCCCGATGCCCGGCGTGCGGTATCCCAGGTATCTGCCGTTGAATCAGAGATTGCGTGACCGACCGCAGTGGCGGCGCCGCGTACTTCATTCCCCGCTTTGGACCAGTGACTCTTACGCTGCTCAATCACCAGGATAGAGACAGCGACCAGAATAGTGGCTGCAACAAGGCCTTTTTTAATCACGATAGTTTTCCGTTTTCATGTAGAGATAGGGAATTATCAAAGTAGTCCATTGTATACCTTCCCCCGGCATCTGCTGCATAATAGGAATCGTGATGATATTTTTCGACTATATCAAGGAATCCTGTTATGCAAAATGGCCCAAGAGAGATCGTCAATCCCTTCCGCCCTATCCCGCTGGATGTACCCGAGGGAATGGCTCCCAACGAGTTTTTCAACAGCACCGAGAATCTCAACGACCTGGAAAACAACAACGGCTTGTTGAGAAACCCCGAGAACCTGCTGCTCTATCGCAAGGCGCTGGGACATAGCAACCTGTTCGATACATCCATCATCTTCAACACATCCCGATGTATCCTTGATCCACTCGGCCGCCCTGTGCGCCGCACCCAGGTGCCGCAAAATACCAGGCATGTGTGGAACCGCATGAACCAGATCATCATCGACTACATGCTCGAGGCTTTCCCGGATCCTGACGAAACGCTTATCCTTGCCGGTGAAGCGAGTCTCGATGCAACCTGGCCGTTGACATCTCCGGGGGTTCCCAGCATCCGCATGCTGCACAACCACTTTATCGCCTTCGACAAACAGGAGTTGCGAAACGCTCCAATCGCCGACCCTAACAACCCGAACCTGACGGACGGCGGTCAGCATAGTCTTTTCCAATCCTACATGAGTGAGGTCTTCAGAGAATTCTTTGCCAGTCTAGATCTGAAGATACTCAAAATCGTTGATGATGACGACTCCAGAATCGAACTGACCGGCTACCCCAACGGGCTGCCGAGCTGGGAGATCTGCGGGGGAAATTCATCCTTGAAATCGATCCGATTCTGGAGAGAGTACGACACGATTCTGAAGGGTTTTATCGATTTTTACCGCACCTTTTTCACGCAGGTCTCGACGCGCAATGCACCGATGCCGAAAGATGCCCGCTTCCCTGTGCAGATCGAGGATCACCTGCTCTACAACAACGACTTTCTGGCGACCGCGAAAAGAGTCCGCGATCATTGCATCAGTGACGCCAAGTACGCCAACGCCATTCGCTGGCAACCCGCCTTCAAACAACTCATCTATCGCAATGACGACGGCAAGTTGATCGTCACCATCAGCCAGAACTCCATCGGCAACGCCATCACCGAACTCCTTGGGGTGGTGGTCAAACGCGCCCCGGATGCCGAAGCCTACGAAAAGGCGGAACCCAGGCTGATCGAGCGACTGCTGGAAGTCAGGAGGCGTCTGATCAAGGCCGATCTGGGTGAAGGCATCAAGACCAAATACTGGGATAAAGAGTGATTTTACTCAACAACAATAGCAACACCACCTCGCCGTTGATCGCCGGCGCCGTCGAATTTTCCGTGTTGCTCCGTGACGGCGTGTACACCGCCAAAAAAGAGGTTTTGCCGCTGCCACAACTTGTGATTTGGATACTCCTTGCATAAAGCCTTGATTGCATCCGGATCAAAGCCGGGTTCGATGCTGAGCAGATCATTTTCAAAATGGATGCGGGGATGATTGACAGCCTCTTGAAGCGGCATACCGAAATCGATGATATTGCCAAGCACTTGCAGGATAGCTGTGCGCAATCGGTTTGAGCCGCCTGAACCCAGGCAGGTTTTCCGCCCTGGCGGGGAGATCACCAGCGTCGGCGCCATCATCGAAGTCATGCGCCGGTTTGCCGGCCAGCCAAAAAAACCGTCCGGATTCAGATCCTCCTCGCCCAGCATGTTATTCAACATGACGCCGGTATCAGGGATCATCTGGCCGCAACCTTCGCCATTACTCGCTGTTAGAGCCGCGACGTTGCCGCTGTCATCCATCACGCTGATATGCGTGGTACCGCGCAGTGCATGGGCATTCGAGGCAATTTTTTCCCGGTACTCATGCAGTAATTTTGCATCGAGCAGCCGATTCAATCCCGCTTCATCGCCCATATTCATTTGTGCGGCCAGTCGCGCCTCGTTCGTCAGCTTCATAGTTTCAGCAAGCAGATGCAGTTGCTGTTTTGAACCGAAAGCGCGCCGCGGCGGATCAACCTGCTCCAGCAACTTCAGCGCAAACGCAATCAGGGAGCCGCCACAGGAGGGTGCCGGATTAGTCAATACCCGCTGTCGCCGGTAATTCAGAGCGAGCGGCTGCCTCAGCAGCACCTCGTAGTCCTTCAAATCCTGTTGCGTCAGTTGACCACCTCCATGTGCGCAGAGATCGCCGATCAGCTGCGTTATCTCCCCCTTGTAAAAGAGATCACTGCCCTCTCTCACCAGGACCTCAATAAAATTGGCGAGGTGCGGCTGCCTTAACGATTCACCTTCACCGATAAGCAATCCAGGATGAAGTTGGCTTTCAAAAACCTGCCTGGACTCAGGCGTGGCAAGCAGAATTGGAGAGATGATTTGAAAAATGGATGCCTGCAATGCATTCAGCACCACCCCATTGCGAGCGGCCTCGATCGCAGGCTGTGCAAGTTCCCTGATGGGCATGGTGCACAGATCTTCATGTATCTTGAATACCCCTTTCACCGCTCCGGGCGTGGCAATCGACGCCAAACCGACATGGAACTCCTGGGTCATTGAACCAAAATCAGCATGGATTGGATAGAAATCCAGCTTATCTCCGGAAAGAGGGAACTGCGGAGTCTGCGCAAAAAAATCGTAGATGAGATCGCGGCGGCCCTGTGTGTGCGCCAGTAAAAACCCGCCGCCTCCCAATGACGCCAGCACCGGCTCGACAACACAGCAGGTGAAAAATGCAGCGATGATGGCGTCAAAGGCATTTCCACCCTCTCTTAATACCAGTTCTGCCGCTGCTGCGGTTTCCTGGTGACCACAAGCGACTGCTCCACGGGAT
Organism: Gammaproteobacteria bacterium; assembly: GCA_030620735.1. Taxonomy (GTDB): domain Bacteria; phylum Pseudomonadota; class Gammaproteobacteria; order Chromatiales; family Chromatiaceae; genus Sva-25. Next base: position 3,970 of record JAUXDV010000017.1, on the reverse strand, counting down.
TTCATGATGAGGAGAGACCGGTTAGAGTAACTGAATAATCTCAATAATAGCAGGATATGAGCATCCCACCCTGCAGAACAAACTATACTGAGAATGTAATCGAATAAATGACGTAACTATTCATCTTTCTGGCAAATTTGCCAAACAGGGACGATCTAGCAGGTACTGAAATGAGACTAAACGACGAGGTCATTGTCATGATGCGATATTTTCTATCACTGTTGTTATTGATCGCCGTTTCATCCACAGCCCGGGCGGATGACCATGATCCCTATACTGATGCGCGCCAGGGCATGGTGGCGGAGATCGTCGATGACGTGGTGGAGACAGCCTCGCAACTGGGGAGGGATCGACTCAATCCGCGCGTGCTGGACGCCCTGAGAAGCGTGAAGCGGCACGAGTTCGTCCCGCCGGAAAACCGCAAGCGCGCCTACAAAAACCGCCCCCTTCCCATCGGCCATGGCCAGACGATCTCACAGCCCTATATGGTGGCGATCATGACAGATCTGCTGAACCTTGATCCTGGCGACAAGGTGCTGGAAGTCGGCACCGGATCAGGCTACCAGGCTGCCATTCTGGCGGAACTGGTCGATAAGGTCTATAGCATAGAAATTGTTGCTCCGCTGGGAAAGGAGGCAGGTAAACGGCTCAAGCGACTCCACTACGACAACGTGGATGTGCGGATTGGAGATGGCTATTACGGATGGAAAGAGCTGTCGCCTTTCGATGCGATCATTGTCACTGCCGCCGGAAGCCACATCCCGCCGCCGCTGATCAGACAGCTCAAACCAGGCGGCCGCATGGTGGTTCCCGTGGGCTCCCGGTTTATGACCCAGGAACTGCTTCTGGTAGAGAAAAACTCCGAGGGCGATGTCACCACACGCCAGCTGCTGCCGGTCATATTCGTCCCCCTCACCGGGAGTCATTAGAAATCATTGAGTGGCCAACATCTTTACAAATGAGTCAAATTTCAATAATTACTCTCGCAAAGGCGCAAAGCTCGCCAAGAAAAACCTTTGCGTTCTTGGCGTCTTCGCCTACAGGGATCGTAGGTGAGGGGCGTGAGCAGGACGCGGAAGCTTTGCGAGAGAAAATAATCTCTTTCATGCATAGTCAGTCTGAGACTTGGTCTCGCTAGATTCTTCACTTCTCAGCACATTCTGATGACTTAAAATGAAGCATCGTCAACACCTTCTTTTTCTCTCGATTGCCCTGCTGTCGCTGGCTGCGCTGGGTTATGAAATCCTGTTGATGCGGCTCTTCTCGATCATCCAGTGGCACCACTTCGCCTACATGATCATTAGCCTGGCGCTGTTGGGTTATGGCGCAAGCGGGGCTGTCATCACCATTTTCCAGAGAAAACTGAACAGCCATTTTGCTGTTTTCTACACCGCCGCCATTGCGCTCTTCGGCATCTCCGCCATCGCCTCCTTTCTACTCATACAACAGCTGCCGTTCAATGCCGAGGAGGTGCTGTGGGATCTGCGCCAGCCGGGATGGCTGCTGTTGATGTACCTGTTGCTGGCAATTCCCTTTCTGTTTGCCGCCAGCGCAATTGCACTGGCTCTGAGCCACTACAGCGACATGATCGGCAAAATCTACGCCTATGATTTGATTGGCGCAGGTCTCGGCGGTGTGTGCGTCATCCTGCTCCTGTTTAAATTCATGCCATTCGAGGTGTTGGCCTGGATCGGCGTATTCGCCCTTATGGCGACACTGCTCGCCGCCATGGCGCTGCATTCAAGCGGCGCCTGGCGTGTTGCTCTGCTCTCTATCCTGCCTGCAATCGCCATGATCTGGCTTGCACTGCACAGCACAGCACTGATCTCTCCCTACAAAGAGCTGTCACAAACACTGCGTATTCCCGGTGCGGAGGTCGTCGCACAGCGCTCCTCTCCGCTGGGCCTTCTGCAGATCGTGGAGAGCCGCCAGACCCCTTTTCGCCATGCTCCGGGGCTGAGCATCAAGGCAAGCCGCGAACCACCTCCCCAGGTGGGCATATTCACCGATGGCGGCAACATCAGCGTCATCACCCGTGATGCAGGCAAGCTGGATGCATTTGCCTATCTTGACCAGATCACTTCCGCCCTCCCCTATCATCTGCGCAAGCTGCAGCAGGTGCTGATCCTCGGAGCCGGAGGCGGCGCCGATGTGCAGCAGGCGCGCTATCACCAGATCCCGCAGATTACCGCTGTGGAGCTGAACCCGCAGATCGTAGAGCTGCTGCGCAGCGATTATGCGGAGTTCTCAGGACATCTCTATCAGCAGAGTGATGTCGAGGTACATGTCGATGAGGCGCGCGGTTTTATTACGGACTCCTCACAACAGTATGATCTGATACAGGTGGCGCTGATGGATGCCTTTGGCGCATCCACTGCCGGCCTCTATGCCCTCAACGAAAGCTATCTCTATACGCTCGAAGCCTTCAAAACCTATCTGCAGCATCTGCAGCCGGCCGGATATCTCTCTGTCAGCCGCTGGATCAAGCTGCCGCCGCGCGATGCTCTGAAACTGATGGCGACGGCTATTCAGGCGCTCAGAGAGTCAGGAGTAGAACACCCGGCACTGCAGCTGGTGCTCATCAGAGGCTGGCAGACCAGCACCCTGCTGATAAAAAATGGCGCCTTCACTCGCAGCGAGATTGATGCCGTTAAAGCCTTTAGCAAAACGCTTGGCTTCGATGTCGCCTGGTATCCCGGAATGCGTGCCGGTGAGGCCAACCAGTATAATCAGCTGCGACAGCCCTGGTTTTACCAATCAACAGTCGCCCTGCTGGGCGATGAAGCCGGGCAGTTCATGGATGATTATAAATTCGATCTGCGGCCTTCGACCGATGACCGCCCCTATTTCTTTCACTTCTTCAAGTGGAGCATCCTGCCGGAGATTCTCTCCCTGCAGGGCAAGGGCGGCATGCCGCTGCTCGAGCAGGGTTACCTGATATCCGTATCGACGCTGCTGCAGGCCCTGCTTGCCAGCCTGCTGCTGATCATCCTGCCGCTGTTATTCCTCAAACGCGGGAAGGAGCAGGCGCCGCAAATCATCAGGCGCAGCAGCGTTCTGATCTACTTTTTCGCCATCGGGCTGGCCTTCCTGTTTATCGAAATCGCCTTTATCCAGAAAATGACACTGCTGCTGCACCATCCACTCTACTCAGCCGCCACAGTCATGACAGGTTTCCTGATCTTTGCCGGGCTTGGCAGTCTCTACAGCCAACGCCTGGTGAAGCAGGGAGATGTTCGGCGGGGTGTGGTACTTGCCGTATGTGGCATCACTGTGTTGAGTCTCGTCTATCTGCTGTTTTTCAAACATCTGCCTGAGGCGCTGCTGTCGCTGCCTCTGGCCCTCAAGATGCTGTTCGCAATTGTCATGATCGCACCTCTGGCAGCCTTGATGGGCATGCCTTTTCCCCTGGCTCTCTCCCATCTGGGGCGGCACGCCCGGCAACTGATCCCCTGGGCATGGGGAATCAACGGCTGCGCCTCCGTCATCAGTGCGATACTCGCAACCCTGCTCGCAATCCACGGCGGATTTTCCATGGTCGTTACACTGGCGGTCTTGCTATACTTGCTGGCCGCCGTGAGTTTTCCACTTGTCACTTCAGGAAAAAATCGATGATGATAAAAAATAGTCTCTACCTGCTCGCTGTAGCGGCTCTTTCACTGGGATTGCTCTCCTGCAGCAAATCTGGCCCTGTGGAAAATGCCGCCAAAGATCTGTGTGAATGTTTAAAACCGGTGTTCTCGGATATGCAGAAGTTTTCGCAGGCGCTGGAGTCAGGAGACAAATCAGCAATGGAGAAGATCGCAAAAGCCGCTGGAAAAGTTGGTGAACAATCCACAAACTGCATGCAGTCGCTCCAGGAGCGCTATCCTGAAATCGGAGATGACATGAACCTGCAGACCCAGGTCACAGTACGCATCAAGGAACTCTGCCCTCCCCCGGAGATATTTGGCGCCATTCCGCATTAGTC
>JAUXDV010000228.1 GCA_030620735.1 Gammaproteobacteria bacterium | reverse complement strand
CCTCGGGTTCCGCCCGGTAGAGGCGGATACCGGCTCCATCGGCGGAAATGCCTCGCATGAATTTCATGTGCTGGCTGACTCCGGCGAAGATGCCATCGTCTTCTCCACCGGCAGCGACTATGCTGCCAATGTCGAGAAAGCAGAGGCCGTTGCGGAGAGCAGTGAGCCCCCTGCCCCGTCCGAGGAGCTGCGCATCGTTGACACACCGGATGCAAAAACCATCAATGAACTGGTAACGCAATTTGACCAGGCAGTCGAAAAAACCGTCAAAACCCTGATCGTTGCGGCTTCGGATGAAACCGATGCGGATTTTGTCGCACTGCTGCTGCGCGGCGACCATGAACTCAACGAAATCAAGGCGGAGAAACTACCCCAGGTTGCAGCACCGCTCTGCTTTGCGACCGATGAAGAGATACGCGATGCCATTGGCGCAGGCCCGGGTTCCCTCGGACCGTTGAATCTGCAGATCCCCTGCATTGCAGACCGCAGTGCCGCCGTCATCTCCGATTTCAGCGCCGGCGCAAATGAAGATGACAAACACTATTTCGGCATCAACTGGGAGCGTGACCTGCCGCTGCCCGAAATTGCCGATCTACGCAATGTCGTTGAAGGCGACCCTAGTCCTGACGGCAAAGGAACACTGACCATCGCCCGCGGCATCGAGGTTGGTCATATCTTTCAGCTCGGTGAGAAATACGCCAAGGCACTGAAAGCCGAGGTGCTGGATGAGAGCGGCCGCGGCGCCACCATGACCATGGGATGTTACGGTATCGGCGTCTCCCGTGTGGTCGCTGCAGCCATCGAACAGCACCATGACGACAACGGCATCACCTGGCCGGCATCGATCGCCCCCTTCCATGTCGCCCTGCTGCCCATGCGCATGGACAAATCCGACAAGGTCAGGGAGAGTGTCGAGCAGATTTACCGGCAGCTCAGCGACGCAGGCATCGAGGTGCTGCTCGATGACCGCAATACCAGAGCTGGCATCATGTTCGCCGACATGGAGCTCATCGGAATTCCGCATCGCGTTGTCATCGGCGAGCGCTCCCTGAATGAAGGAGTGGTTGAATACCGTGCGCGCACCGATAGTGAAAACAGCATGATCCCCGTCGGCGAGATCGTCGATTTTCTTACTCAAAAACTGCAGGAAACAACCTGAATGAATAATCAATCCAGCTTCAATAAAGAAGAGCTCCTGCAATGCGGACATGGCGAACTGTTTGGTCCGGGAAACGCCCAGCTGCCCATCGGCAATATGCTGATGCTCGATCGCATCAACCTCATCACCAATGAAGGCGGGGAATATGGCAAAGGCGAAATTGTTGCCGAGCTGGATATCAATCCGGATTTGTGGTTTTTTGAGTGCCACTTTCCCGGCGACCCGGTGATGCCCGGCTGTCTCGGCCTGGACGCCATGTGGCAGTTGCTGGGATTTTTTCTCGGCTGGAGCGGCCACCCCGGACACGGGCGCGCCCTCGGCGTCGGCGATGTCAAATTCAAGGGGCAGATCCTGCCCACTGCAAAAATCGTCACCTACCACATCGATATCAGACGCGTACTGGCGCAGAAACTGGTGCTCGGCATTGCCGATGGACGCATCGAAGTGGATGGCCGTGAAATCTATCTCGCAAAAAACCTGCGGGTCGGCCTCTTCGAGTCAACCGAGAACTTTTAAACCGCCCCCATTAGCTACAACATCCCCTGCCATGCTCCTGGACTGGTGGACAAGGCACTGTGCCATACGAGCAAAACACACAGCAGTCACCCCTCTTCGGCCTCAGCAAAGCGCCACAGGAGGTACACTCGTAGTACCACTGGCAGGCATCTGTCGGCATTGTTTCTTCTCGTGAAACACCGCACTCAGGGCAGGTGATCACAGATTTCAGAATGAGTGTCATGACATCTTCTCCTGTTTTTCTCCCCAACCCTCTCCCGATGAGAGATGAACCACTATGATGGCCATTTTTATTGAGCTTGGATTGATTGCTCTATTGGTCATGGCAGTCATCATTGCGGCAAATCCACGCAAAAAAAAGAAGTGATTCTATCGCGGTCAGAAGACCGCTCCTACAAATTGAGTCACACCCAGACGTGGGAGCGGTCTTCTGACCGCGAGATAGAGGCAAGCAACGAAAAAAACCGAATATTCAGTGTGTTCCGTGGTTAGAGATCTTTTCTCTCATTCTCCTTCTCAGGCTGCTGTTTTTTTTCCGGCGCCAGATCCTCATCCATGAGGATGCGGTGCGCCTCGCCCTCCATGTCGTCAAACTGACCATTGCGGGCAGCCCAGAAGAGCAGCGCTACAGCTCCCAGCCCAAGGATTATCATAAAGGGGATCAAACCGTAGATAACTTCCATTCTTCAACTCTCGTTCAATGGTTACGAAATAGTGTACGAATACGCGCAGCGTTTCCAATCACCAGCAGTGAACTGACGGGCATGGAGATGGCCGCAACCAGCGGAGTCACCAAGGCCGCGACTGCGAGCGGCACCATAATGATATTATAGGCGATCGAGATGCCGATGTTCTGACGAATGGTGCGCAGGGTGCGGCGCGACAGCGCTGACGCCAACGCCACCTTCTCGAGTTCGTTGCTCATGAGGACGATATCGGCGCTGGCAATGGAGACATCGGTGCCGGATCCCAGTGCGATGCCGACATCCGCACGTACCAGCGCCGGGGCGTCATTAACGCCGTCGCCGACCATCGCCACAAGCTCACCATCCGCCTGCAGCTGAGCTATCACCCTGTCTTTCTCCTCGGGCAACACCTCTGCAATGACATCCATACCACCGCCAAGGCGTTGCGCGATTGCCTCCGCTGTCTGCTGCCTGTCGCCACTGAGCAGGGTCACCCGAATACCATCATTTTTGAGGCGTGTGATCAGTGCCTGTGCATCCTCGCGCAGCGGATCCTCGACAGCAATCAGCGCAACCTCGCGTCCATCGACAGCAATCCGCAGTGAACTGGCGCCCTGCTGATCGAATTGTGCTGCAATTTTCAGCAGGACCGGAACTGATTCAACACCATTACGCTCCATCCAGGCAGCCGTTCCTGCATAGATTTGCTGTCCTGAAACAACGCCGCCAACTCCGAAGCCAGGCTGATTGATAAAACTCTCTTTCTCGATATCGAGGCGGTGACTGCCCGCCGCATCCAGGATTGCCGCCGCCAGCGGATGTTCCGAGTAGCGCTCGACAGCAGCCACCCGGGACAACAGCTGCTTGATCGCGGCAGGCATCTCTTCACCTGCGCTCCACTCGCTGTTGATCATATGGATCGCCGTGACACTCATCTCCCCTTTGGTAAGGGTGCCGGTCTTGTCAAAAACGATATGGTCAATCGCAGAAAAGCGCTCCAGCACCTCGCCGTTGCGCACCAGGATGCCGTAACGTGCGCCAAGACCGGAGGCAACGGCGATAGCCATCGGAGTCGCCAGTCCAAAGGCGCAGGGACAGGTGATAATCAATACAGCAGTCGCCGCCATCAGTGCCTTGTCGAAATCCGTTTGCAGCCACAGGAAAAAAGTCGCCGTAGCGACACCCAGGGTAATAGCAACAAACCACGGCACGATCTGGTCGGCAATACACTGAATCGG
>JAUXDV010000236.1 GCA_030620735.1 Gammaproteobacteria bacterium | reverse complement strand
TCGATGTTTTCATGCTGCAACATGAAGAGACTGACATCGCGCATGATTCCCTTGGCTTCACAGCGCGCCATAAAGTCGTCAATCTCTACCACTTTCATCGGAATGCCGAGGCACATTGTATTATTTCCGCACATCAAGTCTGCTGATAAATATACCACCTTTCTCTCTATTCAGCATCTGCATGCAAAACTTCTGATTCTGGCTGTTGCACTCAAAGCAGGTTGCTAAACCCTTGTATTGTTATAATCTGGGACATGGAGTGTTCCTGAAGTAAATTCGGCATTCATGAATGACAAAGAATCAAATATTGACAGGCGCTTCGGGCGCAGGAGGGGGCAATGAAACTCTATCTCGTTCAACACGGTGAAGCACTTTCGAAAGATATCGATCTCGATCGCCCGCTGAGTGAAGCGGGGCGAGAAGATGTAGAGCGCCTGGCCTCTTTTCTGGCAGGGAAGGTACGCGTCGCGCGCGTATTGCACAGCGGCAAGGTGCGGGCGTGGCAGACGGCGGAGATACTAGCTGCATCACTGGTCCCAGACCTGAAGGTTGAAGAGTTTGGCGGACTCAGCCCCAATGACCCCGTGGAACCCTTTGTGCAGCATGTCGAGGAGTGGAGTGAAGATCTCCTCGTCGTCGGGCATCTGCCATTCATGGCGAAGCTGGCAATCAGACTGACTGCTGGTGCTGATGAAAACTCCATTGTCGCCTATCGCCCGGGCAGCATCGTTTGCCTAGAAACGGACAATGAGACTGGCTGGAAAGTACAGTGGATGATACGCCCCGAGTTGTTGCCGGATGCGCCAATTGCAATTTCACCCTCCTCATTTTGACTTTTAGAACTATAAAACAGGACAAATGGCTAAGATAAAAAAGAAGCTCACGGCTGCTCAGAAGCGCGCTAGAAAAAAGGCAAAAGCAGAAAGACAGAAAAAGTATATGTGGGTTTTCATGAATGGGAAACAAGTCAAAATCAAAAGACCACCCACGATAGACGGAATGGATGTTGACGAATTTATCCAGCGAAATGCTGATCCCATGTGGCTGCACCAAAATGAGATGTGGGATTGTATTCAAACAGATGAGGATGAAGATATTTTTCGATAATCAATGAACCAGTCAGCATGTTCAAAGACTGACGCAAATTGACGGGGATAAAATAATGAGCGTTGAGTGCTTCATCGACACCAAATACGTGCAAATTCGAAAGCAGGATAAGCCTGATTTTGTGCAAACCTTTCAATTAGCCGCTATAAAAAGTTACAGTTAGTCGCAATGAAGCAGGTTGTGAATTATCCTTGTCTTGTAGTAGATATGTGAGAATATGAATAATCAATCCTACGAACATCCCCGTCAGCACCGGGAACTCGATGTCGAAGGCCAGTCGATCATTGCAGACCGCCACCGCGTAGAATTTATTACACCGATCCACAAGCACAACTAGCTCTCTGACACGTTGGAGATGGATGTAAAATCGTCTCAATCCTGTACCATTATCAGCCTGCCCTCTCATCGCGAGAATTGCTGAATACGAGGTGAAATCATGAATTGCAATGAGACACTTAAATTGCTGCAAACTCATAAGCAGGAGTTGGCAATGCGTTATGGCGTTACCACGCTGGCCCTGTTCGGTTCCACCGTGCGAAATACGGCTGGCCCTGATAGTGATGTGGATATCCTGGTTGCTTTCGATGGACCTGCTACATCCAGGCGCTACTTTGGTGTCCAGTTTTATCTGGAGGATCTGTTGGGCCATTCTGTCGATTTGGTGACGGAAAAGGCGCTTCGTCCGGAGCTGCGGCCCTATATCGAGCGGGAGGCGGTTCGTGTCTGATTTTGAACAAGACAAACGGGAATGGCGGTTGTATCTGGACGATATGATTGAATTCGCGCAGAAGGTTCAATCCTATACAGATGGCTTGGATCAGGAAGGATTTATCGCCTCTGGCATGACCTATGATGCCACGCTGTGAAATCTTGAATTGATTGGTGAAGCGGCCACCCATATTTCTGACGAGGTGCGTGGAGACCACGATGATATTCCCTGGCGGCTGATCATCGCCACGCGCAACCGGTTGATCCATGCCTATCTGGGTATAGATAACGATACAATCTGGAGTATTATTCAGGACGATATCCCAGTGCTGCTATCAGCACTAAAGGATCTCCTGGAGGAATTACAATGAGTTTTTTATAACTGCAGCAATAACCGAGATTTCAACCAACAGTTCAGGTCGGGCGAGGCTGGCTTCCACGCAGGCGCGGGCTGGTGAATCTCCTTCGATAACCCATGCATCCCAGACTTCGTTCATTTCGGCAAAATGTTTCATCTCTTTAATGTAGATGGTGGCGGACAGGATATGTTTGCGGTCACTGCCTGCCTGTTTCAGTAGATCATCCACTTTTCCAAGCATGGTGCGGGTTTGTTCTTTGATGCCGGCATCTGAGTCTTTTGCGACCTGCCCACACAGATAAACCGTGTCATTGTGTATGACAATTTTACTCATGCGGCGGCGTTCTGTGCCTAAACGGGTGATAGCCATCATTTCTCCTGAACAAAAAATCGGCTGATATGAAAAGGTGGAATTGACATCTTTGGGACCATTTCCTGCGAGAGCAAGTCTCAGACTTACGAGTCATGATTGAAATTTGAGTCGATTATAGAATATGCGGAAGGAAGAAGCGCCTGCATTCTATGTGGAGATAGCTGCGGCCTGCTGTTTCATCAGCTCCACGATGGCGTAGATGCCGAAGTGGCGGTTGGGGGAGAGGTGCTTGTCGAGTTTCAGCTGCTTGAAAAAGTCGTCGACATCCAGCTGCTGAATCTGCCGGGCTGTTCTTCCATCGGTGAGCTGAATCAGCAGCGCCAGTACGCCCTTGATGATGGTAGTGTCGCAGTCGCCATGGAAATGGAGCAGTTGCGGCTGTGACGCATCGGGGTAGGCGCTGACCCACACCTGGCTCATGCAGCCCTTGACCTTGTTGTCCTCGATCTTGAAGACATCAGGCATCTGCGGCAACTGCTCGCCGAGCTCAACCAGGTAGTGATAGCGCTGATCCCAGTCGTCAAACAGATCGAGGGTTTCCGCAATCTCATCAAGTGTAGTCATGGCGTATGCAACGGCTATATTAGACATGAAATGATTCGCCGCAGCCGCACATCTCTTTGGCATTGGGGTTGTTGATTTCAAATCCCTTGTTGAGGGCATTGGTCGTAACGTAATCGATTTCGCTGCCATCCAGCTGTTCCATGAGTTCCTTGCTGACCACCACCTTGACATCCTGGCTGTCGAACACCAGGTCGTCATCATCGATCTCGTCGGCATAGTCGAAGTCATACATGAAGCCGGTGCAGCCTGCCTTATGAGTGCTAAGGCGCAAGCCAATGCCGTGGCCACGTTTATTTAACATGTTTTTTACGTGCTCTGCTGCACGTTGTGTCAGTTGAATCATT
>JAUXDV010000097.1 GCA_030620735.1 Gammaproteobacteria bacterium | reverse complement strand
AGCTGGAGATAAGGGAGTTAAAAACGATGCTGCAGGAAAACCGTAGGACTGAGTAGCGAGTCCTCATCACTCGGTCCTGTTTTGTTAACAATCCAGCGCCACAGGATTCGCCATCAGGTAGTTAAACACCCTGGTCGCCTTGGCATGATCTGCCTGCGACGCCCTGAAGATCCACTCGAGTCCCTCGTTGCTGTCTTCAGTCATGCCTTCGCCGTCGATCAGCATCACGCCAATCCGGTACTGTGCTTCAGCACACCCGCCTTCGGCAGCACGTCGATACCAGATGTTGGCCCTGTAGAGATCTTTTTTGACTCCCTCTCCACTATAGTAGCGCTCTGCAAGCATGGCCTGCGCATGAACATTACCATTCAGCGCAACTCTTTCGAGAGTTTCAAAGGGCATTGTGGCCAGAACAATTGTAGCAGTATTAGCATGAGGAGCTGCATCATCTGCGTAAACCGATAGCGGGAGTGAGAGAGACATCGAGAGAAAAATTGCCGGCAGGGATTTTTGAAGAGCAGAGGATAAATGCTCTCCTGAAAGAGAGCGATTGATGAGTTGTCCAGGCAGAAAACCATGATGATGCATAGCCTTTTTTTGGAACACACTATTCAACAATAGGCAGGATGACCCCGATGACGAAAAACCATGAATATTATTCTTGTACGGAAAAATGAAACTTTTGTTATGCGGTTTCAGCCTTGTGAGAGAGGTCGTCTCCTGCGCAAGCGGAGTGAACACATGCCGGCGCCCCGGCACCCGATCACATTGAGAGATCAGCGGAGTTCCATCGAGCACAATGGAGACGCCGATACTATCCGGATGGTCATGCATGGCGATCCGGCCGCCCGGCGGCAGATACAGCAAACCGGAACGGCAATTGTCGTGTTCAAGAAGTGGAATCCAGTGATAAGGCTTGCTTGCTGCTGCCAAATCCTGAGTATGCTGTACCTTGCTGCGAAAACCCGGGGTCGCACTCAACTCCCGATGCAATCGGTCGATGCGTGCTGAAAGCCATATACAGGATGCCCGGTCGCCGCTCTTCAGTGTGCGCCAGTTTTGAAAAATATGCCGGCTCACTCCTGTAAAGCTATCTTGAAGGCCAACTTTGACATCTCGCCTGAAGAGGTTGTTCACTCTGACAGCTCCGCATCGATCACGACATAGTCAAGCGATTTGTAATCCTCAACCTGGGCGGGAGCAAAAGGAACGACATCGATTGAATCAGGGAAGTCACTCTCCTCGACATCGTTGAGAGCGGCGAAAGAGCCGCAGACATGAAACAGCACTTCGAGCTCTGACACCAGCACCTCCAGATCAAAATGGACTTCAGGATAGATATCAGCATTCTCTTTTGTCAAAGAGAGCATCTCATCACCATGTGAGACAACAGCCACAGTGAGATCCGGGAAACGCTGCTGTAAAAGAGTCACATAATAGACCAGTCTCGGCATGATCCAGGTGAGTGCCGACTCGTCATATTCATAGATGACAAAGACGACTCCCGGGGGAGCTTCATGTGCATTGATAATGGCATTGATCTGCTCCAGTTCGGGCAGTTCGTCAGGAATTTCGTGGCTGCTACTCGCAGCTGCCATCAGTGGATTGATGAACAACAGCAACGATAAGAGAGCTCCACGCAGTATTTGCAGATATTTCATAATTCAGAGAACAACTAAAGCATTACCAAGTTAAGCACATTTTATGAGGATATGCGATTATTTTACGGAGAAAATCGATGGATGTACTCATACAGCATGACGCAATTGATGTTGACACTGGGATTCTTAAGCTACAGAATGAGAATCGTCGGAAAAAATCTTCTTCCGCAATTCAATATCTTTTGGAGAAAAAACATGAAAAAAATGATTTTACTGGCATCTATCCTGGCGTTCTCAGCAGCTGCTTATGCAGAAGATGACAAAAACCTGGCTGAGAAGACAGGCGATGTCGTCGGCGGCACCGAAGGCGGAACCGCAGGTGCAGTTGGCGGTGCAGTAACAGGTACTGCTGAAGGAACAGCAGAAGGCGCCAAAGCAGGCAATGAAGTCGTGCCCGTTGTCGGTGGCATTGTTGGCGGCGCTGCAGGTGCTGTCGGCGGTCTAGTTGAAGGCACAGCTGAAGGCGCAGTCGAAGGCGCCAAAAAAGGCAGCGGCAACGACTAGCCAAAGTTGGCAGTTTGCAGTAAGCAGTTTGCAGCAAAAGATGGAAAGAAAACTGCCTACTGCTAACTGACGACTGCAAACTTTCCTGTTTTGCTGCCAACTACAAACTGAAGACTGCAAACTTTATTCCCGGAATCTATGAGCTTCAATCAATACACCCCCGATCATAAAACAAAGATTATCTGCACCATCGGCCCGGCATCTGACTCTCCCGAGATGCTGGAGAGATTGATGCTGTCAGGCATGAATATCGCCCGCCTGAACTTCTCTCACGGAGATTTCGACTACCATCGCAACCTCATCACACGCATCCGGGAGGTTGCTGCATCCAGCGGCCGTCATATCGCCATCATGGGCGATCTCTCCGGACCCAAGATGCGAATTGGAGAACTCGACGAACCTTTTACCCTGCAAAAGGGAGAGTATATTACTCTCACGACTGATCAGATCAGGGGAACCCGCGAACGCTTCTCCGTCAGTTTCAAGGGGCTGCCGGCGGCTGTCAGGCAGGGAGACCGCCTGTTTCTCAACGATGGTTTCATCCAGCTGGAAGTTCTGCAGTCCAATGGCAATGATGTCGAGTGTGAAGTCATCGTTGGCGGCCTGCTGAGATCCCGCAAAGGCCTCAATCTGCCGGGCATCGACCTGGGTGTCGATGCATTTACCGAAAATGACCAGCGCTGGCTCGCCTTTGCTGCTGAAAACAGAGTTGATGCTGTCAGCCAGTCATTTGTCGCCTCGGCGGAGGATATCAAAGCTGTCAGAAAGGCTGCACATGAGCTGGACTATCATCCGTTTATCATCGCCAAGATCGAGCGCATCGAAGCGCTTGATCTCATCGATGAGATCCTCGAGGTCACAGACGGCTTGATGATTGCGCGCGGCGATCTCGGTGTGGAGATCCCTATCGAGCGCATCGCTTCGGTGCAAAAACAGATCATGCACAAGGCCAATCACGCAGGCAAGCCTGTCATCACAGCCACGCAAATGCTCGAATCAATGACTGACTACAGCCGTCCGACCCGCGCCGAGGCCACCGATGTCGCCAACGCCATCCTCGACGGCACCGACTGCGTGATGCTCTCGGGTGAATCTGCTATGGGCAATTATCCCGAGGAGTCGGTCAGCATGCTTGCACGCATTGCCGCGGCTACCGAACCGGACCGGCCGATTTGGCATCTGAAGCATGAGATTGACCAGAGTCTGCTGCAGCAGGATAGGGAGTGGGAGGTCGATTCAGTCAATGTGATTGCCCTGAGCATACACCACATCATTGAACGCTCCCTGCCGCTGGCCGTCATAGTACCCACTGCAAGCGGTGATACTGCAAGAAATGTCACTCGCTTTCGTCTACCCGTGTGGATCATCGCCTTCAGTCATCGCGAGAAAACCTGCAAGGAGCTGCAGTTCTCCTATGGCGTACTGCCGATAGAGGTCAAAACCGACCGCCAGGACTGGAGCCCCTTTATCCGCCGCTGGTGCGCCGACCGGGATATTGAGGATGGCAAGATCCTCATGACACAGGGACCATCGCCACAGCACCCCTGCAGCAATCACCGACTGGAGATTGTGGAGTTGAACTCTGAGCTAACCCCGATGTGTGTGCCCGATGATCCTGCGGATGAATAGGTGAAGGTTCTCTGGCATTCACACGGGCTTTTTGAGAACTTACGTTTATTTTCCCTACCTCCCCAACTCAAACATAAACTCTTTCATCTCCTCTCCCCACACCAACCCCTTCCTGGAGACTCCCAGGCTGACTTCCTCTCCCGGCGGTTTGTCCAGCAATTCAATCTTGATGTCGCTGAGGGTAGTGACCTTTTTACCGTTCAGCATCTGGATGACATCATCCTGTTTGACCCCGGCTTTCGCTGCGCTGCTGTTGCCGCCAAGCCCGCTGATCTTTACGCCGTTATCCGCATCTTCAAGAAACAACCCCATCAGGCCCGCCTCTGGTAGAGCCGCTTTTGGCGGATAGATGACAAAATCAGCAATTTCACGGGTTATCTCCAGACCATCCGCAGGCAGCACGATCGCACCCTCGACGGGAATGCGCCGCGTAACACGGTTGGGTATGCCGGAACCATAAATCAGGTGCCCTGACCCCGCCAGCAGGATCATTTTTTTACCGGGATGGGCCTGCAGCCAGGCGGCGGCCTGTGCGGCCATGCTCTCATCCCACAACAGCTGCACATCAACAAAACGGTCGAAGTCCTCTTTTTTCATCTGAGGATGCTGCTCGAATATTTCGCGCAGACGCTGTTCATAGGCCTGGTCCGAACGGTCGATCTCTGCCGGCAGCTGCTGACGCTCCTCTTCGTCCACTCCATCCAGACCAACCTCCGAGACGCGCTCCTTCATCTCCGTAGAGATGTTCAGCGCCACAACCGGGATGTGATTTTTTTGCGCAAAATCCAGAACAGGGCGGTAGAGCCTGTAATCATACCCCCAGCGTTTGTACCAGCCGCTCTCCTCAAGAAGCTGGCGCTCGCTCAGATCACCTTTGATAAAGGAATCCAGTTGGGACTGGTAAGGCTGCTGAAACATCTCCATGCCGATAGCAATATCGGGGAACTCCGCATATATGCGGCGGATGATCTCCAGCTGATTGAGGTGATGGCCATAATTCGTATGCGTTTCACCAACGGAGATGAGCTGTTTTGACAGCAGTTTCGGAATCATCTCATCAAGACCCGGCGCTTCATTCAACTCCACGACAACGGATCTCCGGATGGAATCCCCGCCATCATGCGGCGCCGGGGCTTCGGCATCCGCCTGGTGCGCATGATTGTCAGTGACTGGCATCGGTTGTGATTGATGTTCCTCGGAGCAGGCAGCAAGCGCGACGATCATCGTTGCAACCGACAACCAGGGGATAGCGTTTTTTATTGTCATCAGAAAGACCTGTTGGCGTTTGGAAGTTGCGTATAATGTTCCTCGTTCCCATGCTCCTGCGTAAGTTCTCAAAAAGTCCGTGCCTAAATGCAAAAAACGTAGGTCGGGTTAACGCAGCGCAGCGGAGTGTAACCCGACGTTTTCCTGATGTTTTTGTCGGGTTACGCTTCGCTAACCCGACCTACAGCAGCCACTATGCACGGGGTTATTGAGATATTACGAACACACCCAATCACGAAGAATCACATTGTATCCTAATCGATGAAAGCTGTTCCCATACTCCTGTTATTACTATTGGTCTCTCTCTTTCAAGTTGCACAGGCACAGGAGAGCAATCTCATCCACCACGACCTGGAGGTATGGATCACTCCCGAAACAGGCGACATCAGGGTTGAAGACCACCTCACCCTGCCCATCCCGCTGACTTCGCTGGAGTTCGATCTGCATGCCGGCCTTAACCCTGTAACAACGACTTCCGGCGCTACGCTCTCTGCACCAGATAAACTCAAGTCAGCAGTCCCGGTCGAGCGCTATCAGCTGCGGCTGTCTCAGCCGGGCAGGAAGATCTCTATTGATTATGGCGGCCGCATTCACCATCCCCTCGACACGCTATCCCAGGGATATAGCGGCGGCAGAGAGACAACACCGGGGCTGATCTCTTCCGAGGGTGTCTTTCTCAGCCTCGGCAGCTACTGGATCCCTGTGATCGAAAACAGCCTGCTGAGTTTCACCATGAAAATCCATCTGCCGGATGGATGGAGCGCCGTCAGCCAGGGGGAACCGCTGGATCACAGCAGTGGATGGCGGGAGAGCATCCCCCAGGATGATATCTACCTGATTGCCGCACCTTATCATCTCTACACACAGACCACCCCGGTTGCAGAGGCGCAGGTTTATCTGCGCAGTGATGACCCGCAGTTGGCTGAAAACTATCTTGCTGCAACCGGCCGCTACCTCTCTCTCTACCAGAATCTTCTGGGAGAGTATCCCTATAACAAGTTTGCGCTGGTGGAGAACTTCTGGGAGAGCGGCTACGGCATGCCCTCCTTTACCCTGCTTGGTCCGCGCGTGATGCGTCTTCCATTTATCATCCACAGCTCCTATCCGCACGAAATCCTGCATAACTGGTGGGGCAACGGCGTCTACGTCGATTACGCCTCCGGAAACTGGAGCGAGGGACTCACCACCTACCTGGCGGATCATCTGCTCAAGGAGCAGCAGGGCAAGGGAGCCTCCTATCGCCGCAACAGCCTGCAAAGCTATGCTGACTATGTTGCAAAATCCGATGATTTCCCTCTCTCTGATTTTCGCGGTCACCATGGTGAGATTAGCCAGGCGGTCGGCTACGCCAAGAGCATGATGTTTTTTCACATGCTGCGCATGCAGCTGGGTGACAGGCTTTTTATTCAGGGGCTGCGCCACTTCTACACAAACAACCGTTTTCGACATGCGGGCTTTAAAGAGCTGCAGAAGTCATTCGAAACGGTCAGCGAGCAGCCGCTGGAGAGACTCTTTTCGCAGTGGGTCCGGCGCAGCGGCGCACCCGCTCTGAAATTGCGCAATACCAGTGTCAGCAAAACTGAGGCAGGCTACCGCATCACTGCGCAGCTGCTGCAAACCCAGCCTGAAGTCCCCTATCAACTGCAGGTGCCGATTTTTATCCATATTGAAGAAGGTGAAGAGCTCCTGCAGCACACTCTCATAATGGATAAGCGCACTCTTGAGATCGACCTGCTATTGCAGCAGCGTCCGCTGCGCCTGAGCATCGACCCCCGCTTTGATCTGTTCCGGCGTCTGGACCCGGGCGAAACACCGGCGACCCTGGGGCAACTTTTCGGCGCTCACAAGCTCACCATCGTGCTTCCCTCCAGTGCCTCGAAAACAGCCGGAGAGAGCTATCGCAAGCTTGCCGAAAGCTGGAGCAAAGGTCAGTCAGATATAGAGATACGCTGGGACAGTGAACTTGAGCAACTGCCTGACGGCAGGTTCATCTGGGTTTTTGGCGCCGAAAATCGCTTCGCCTCGCTGTTTGAACAGGTTATGAATGAACTGCCGGATGACAAGAACCAGAAAATGCACGAGCGCAGCATTGCCGTCAGCAGACGACACCCCCGCAATCCACAGATCAGCATCGCCCTGTTGAGCATCCAGCCGCTTGATGCAGCGCCCGGCATCGCCCGCAAACTGCCCCACTACAGCCGCTATAGCTATGTCGTGTTTGAGGGCGAAGAACCCACGATGCAGCACAAGGGGCAATGGCAA